>JACNKY010000270.1 GCA_014381795.1 Pseudomonadota bacterium
TTAATTCAGGAGATAACGTGTTTAATCAACTAAAATATAGCAAAATCTTTTTTGGAATATTACTTTTTTTGCCTTTAAACGGAATGACGGCAACGCAGGCTGTTGAAATGTCAAGTGCCCATAAAATACCAATTTCTCTTTCAGGACCAATTAATCCAGCAAAAATACTGAAGGTCCAAGCCAGTGGGGGTGGTCGGGTGGAAGTGCTGCATGTGAAAGAAAATCAGCATGTCAGCAAAGACCAGTTATTATTAACTCTCAATAATGACACGCAGAAACGGCAACTTAAATTGGCTGAGATTCAAATTAAATTGGCTGAAAGTCAAATCAAATTGGCTGAGACTCAAATTGAAGTAAGCAGTAATAATGTCAAAGATCTGGAAGCGAATTTGAAAGACATTAAGCGCAGGCTCAAAGATGAAGAGACATTATTTGAGCAGGGTTCGTCTACTCGTTCACAAATTGACGTTCTGCAACTGCAGTACAGCCGTGGAGAAATTGCTCTAAAAAATGTCATACTTGGACGGGAAAATTCCATACTTGGATTGGAAAATGCCAACCTTGGATTGAAGCGATCCAAACATGATGTTGAACTGCGTGAAGATGCTCTTGAAGATACTTTGATTAAAGCAAAGATTGGAGGAATAATTACTGCTAAATCATTTGAAGAAGGAGAAGTTATCAGTGGAGGTGCTGTGCTTTTCCACATCATCGATATCCAGCAGGTTGAAATCGAAGTTCAAATGTCAGAAGAAGATTTGCCTATGATAAGCGTTGGCCAAGCAGTCTTATTTACAACACCAAGTTATCGTGACGTAGAATTTACCGGAAAAATTGAACGCATCTCATGGACTGCAGATCCTGAAACAGGACGTTTCCCACTCTATGTAATAGCCAAAAATCCGGGACTAAAATTAAGAGCAGGTATGAGTGCGAAAGTTTATTTGCTGAAGAAAAAATAAATTTTATCCGGCTAACTGTTGCCGGATAATTGAGGTCAGAGTATGAACCCATTCAGGATGGTCGTTTAGTGAAGGGATCAGTTTCAGCTCTTCCCCTCCATGTTTGCGGAAATGTGCTGCCGCGCGGATTCCGATTTCCTCCAGTGTTTCCAAACAGTCTGAGACAAATGCAGGACAAAAAACCACAATTTTCTTAACTCCATTTTCCGCAAGTCTGGCGAGGTGCATTTCTGTGTCTGGTTTGATCCACTCCTCTCGTCCAAATCTGGACTGAAAACTCACAGACCACTCATCGGCAGATAGATTGTATCGTTCAGCGATTAATTTTGCAGTATGAAAACACTGCGCACTGTAGCAGTTACGGTTCTCATTTACCAATTCGAGACAGCAATCATGATTATTTTTGCACCAGTTTCCGCTGAGGTCACTTTTCTCTAAGTGTCTTATTGGCAGGCTATGAAAACTAAACAGCACATGATCCGGTTTTTTTTCTAGAAAAGGTAATCCAATTCTTGCCCACGCCCCTATAAAACGTGAATCTGAATAAAAAGGTGGAATAAACTTCAGTTGTGGCATATTCCAGTCATGCAAAACTTCTTTATAAAGATCTTCAACTGCAGAACCATAAGTACTTGACGAATACTGAGGATACATCGGTAAAACGATAATCCTGTCACATTCTTCTTTGCGAAGACGATCCACAGCACTTTTTATAGTAGGCTTTCCGCATTGCATACCGATCTCTACAGAAATATTATCTTCAGAAAACTGCAGTGCGAGGGCATTTTTTAATTTCTGACTATAGACTAACAAGGGAGAACCTTCCTCCAACCAGATTTCCTGGTAAGCTTTTGCAGACTTCTTTGGTCGAAAAGGAAGTACAATCAGATTAAGCAATAGCCAGCGCCACACTGGGTTAATATCCAAAACTCTGTCGCAGGAAAGCAAGCTTCTTAAATAAGCACGTACCTCTCGTGTCCTCGGAGCATCCGGTGTACCGAGATTGATCAGTAAAATTCCAGTCCTTGGCTTGATAACTGTTGCTTGCTGTTTGCTATTTTGTAAATTGTTATTCATAAATTATGTTTTCCTTTTTAAAATTTTAGCAAAAAATGCAAATCCGTCACATTAGCATCTGACAGATCCGATCAAGGATCAGCCTGATTTTAAGTGGTGTAAAAGGCATTCTCTTCAATATAGCCCTTTGTCAAGTCACAACCCCAAACTGTTTCAGAAAAATTTCCGCTACCAACTACAACTTCTATAAAGATTTCCTGATTTTGGAGAAGTGCTGAAATCGCCTCCAAATCAACTTCACCTGCATCGAGGCTTTCTGCATTAACAGTTAAAATCTGAGTGCCTTTTTTAAAATGAATCGACAAATCTGCTAAAGGTACAGGATATTCAAAGACCTTTCCGACCGCCATCACAAAACGACCCCAGTTAGGATCCGCGCCATGAATTGCGGTTTTGACCAGTGGGGAGTTGATAATTGACTTGGCAATCTGCAAAGCCATTGGCTGAGATTTTGCGCCTGAAACTGTGAGTTCAATCAGCTTAGTAGCACCTTCGCCGTCACGGGCAATTTCTTTGGCTAACTGCATCGCACTTTTTGTGAAAGCAGCTTCAAATTCTTCAGTGTCAACTCGTCCTGCAAGTCCATTGGCTAGGATGACAACAGTGTCGCTTGTTGAAGTATCTGAATCAATTGAAATACGGTTGAAGGATTTGTTGACAACTCGGTAGAGTATAGCCCTCAGTTCTTCAGAACTCAACTTAGCATCGGTCACAAAATAACTGAGCATTGTTGCCATGTTTGGTTCTATCATGCCGGCACCTTTTGCAACTCCGAGGATGGTTGCATTTCCAACTCTGCAGGAACTCCATTTTGGGTGTGTGTCTGTCGTCATGATTGCACGTGCAAACTTTTCAATATGTTCTGTGGATGAGCCAAGTTGTTCAGTAATTGATTTACAGCCTTCATGAATTGTTTTGATAGGCAACCGTTGACCAATCACACCTGTTGAAGAGGGCAGAACCAGTTCCGGAGCAATTTCCAGTGCTTCTCCGGTCCAAAGGCACATGTTTTTTGCATCCTCAATTCCAGTCTTACCAGTGGCGACATTCGCTATTTTTGAATTAACTACAATTGCTTGCAGACGTCCATTCTCTATATTTTCTCTGCCTACAATTACAGGCGCGCCCGGAAGATTGTTAAGTGTAAAAACACCTGCTGCGGAACATTCACACTCTGATGCAATTACTCCAAAATCTAATGATTCGTCCTTAATTCCAAGATTTATTCCCAGCCATGAAAATCCGCTAACACTTCTCAAAGAAGGATAGTCCATTGCCATATTAAACTCCTTGTGTATAATTAATGTGATCGGCAGTCTCTAGTTTACTTTCAGAACTGTCAACCGTCAACTGTTATGCGAAAACCTTATTATCCTGTTTAAAGTGGCTGTCAGCATTCCCGAAGAGTTACGTGCCTTTGGAATTACTTCCAAAGAGTTTTCAGAAAAAAAGAACGGACTTACTAAATCCGCTGAGACGGAAATTAATGATAATGATGTCATTTGGGGGCTTTTTCAAGATTTAACAAAAAAAGCTCTCAGCTATGAAATGTTGCAGATGCTCTATTGGAACATGGCAGTATTTAAGGATAAACTGGGTCAGAATTCTTTTGAATACCAACAAAAATCACATAAATCCCGTTTACTGGATCTGGAGCAAAAAGGGAAAACGAAAGTTAAAATAAATGCCACTGGCTGTTCTGCTTCCTGCAGAAAATTGCATAACCTCGTCCTCCCTCTTGAAAAAGCTTTACACAATTTACCTGTACCAAATCCAAAGTGTAAAGCAACTTTATATTCTGAAAATACCTGGTGTACGTCCATTTATCTAGTTGCTAAGGAGAGTGAAAAGGAATCACCAAAGTTACCACCTGCAGTTGAGAACGTGCCGGAAATTCCACACTTAGCTAAAAACAGCAAAAATAATGCAAGTGATTCTGCGGACAAATCAGCAGAATCACTTTCTGAACAAGCTAAAGAAAATATGATGGCTTGGGTTTTACCGTTATTAACATTGTCCCTGGGCCTCGGGTTGCTCTTTTTTTCACCCTTGGCAGGAGGGTTGCTGATTGCGTGGAGTATTCCTTTTTTTCCTCCGCTGATGCTGCGTTTGCGTCGTTCTTTACCATTTTTAAAACATCGCTGGGAACGTTGGGGTCTGCTCGGAATTGGGTTTCTGTTGGCACTTCTGTTGTTATTACTGACCCAGTTGGCTGACCGGAAAATTAATACTTCCAGCAGTAAAAGCACAATTCCGCCTTACGAGGTTTTGTTGATTGAGGATCAGAGCAGTTCTACACGATCACGTTTACGGGTCAGCATTGTTGCTCCGGAAGCGTTGACTGCCCGCGATCGTGCCCGTGTGGCGATGAATGCTGCCAAACAAATACAAGCCAGCCATGTTTCGGATGATCCGGACAATCCGCAATATGAGTATATTTCTGTAGTTTTAGAAGCAAGTACAAAAACCACCGGTCAGGGATATGCGCTCGCAGAAGCGCAATATGCGCCGGATGGTCGTGGACGGCAGGGTATCATGAGTGAAGATCCTGCTAATCAATGGAAATGGAATGTGAGTTCATCAACAGCTCGTGTCAATCCTGATGACACAAACTCCCTGCAAAATGTAAAAGGGACACTAGAGACATTTTTGAAGCAATAAAGGAAATGCCAATTTACAACTACCAGGCCTTTGATGGAGAAGGCACTTTACACAAAGGCACCAAAGATGCGGCTACGGAGTCTGAGGTACGTCAATTTTTACGCAGCAAAGATCTTTTTCCAAAAGAAATCAGGACCAGTCGTTTTACACGTGTAAAACTTCCCGGAGGTGAAAAAGCTTCTAAAATAAAACTGCCGGAATTTTCTTTTCAAAAAGGTGTTTCCGGAAAAGCGCTCACACAATTCACAAGACAGTTAGAAGTTTTGCTGGACGCGACTATTCCTTATGACAAAGCTTTTCAACTGATTATTCCACAGACTGAGGATTCAGGATTTCAAAGTATTCTTTCGGATTTACGTGGACGAGTGGTGGAAGGGGGATCACTTGCTGGAGCAATGGGAAGGTACCCCCATGTTTTTCCGACTATGTACGTCAGTATGGTACGTTCAGGAGAAAATGCAGGAAATCTCGGTTTAATCATGAGGCGACTGGCGGACTATTATGAAGCGCAGGAACGTATGCTTTCCAAACTAAAGGGTGCGCTTATTTATCCTGCGTTCATGATGGTATTTGGATTGGCAGTTGTTATTTTTATGGTCACGACGATTGTACCGAAAATCACCCGTATTTTTGAAAGTCAGGAAGAGGCACTGCCTCTGCCTACCAGGATTTTGATGGGAGTCAGCGATTTTGTGGTGGATCACTGGTTTCTGCTGTTACTGCTAATTTCCGGAATTGTAGTCGGAATCAGCTCATTTTTACGGAGCAAACGTGGGCGGGAATGGAAAGATATGATTGAGTTAAAATTACCACTGCTGAGTCGTTTACGGATTAAAGTCATGGTTGCCCGTTACTGTCAGACATTAGGTACTTTGCTTAAAAGCGGAGTTGATTTAAAAACTGCTCTCGAAATTTCAAAACACGTTGTGGAAAATAAAATATTTATCAGCAAGTTGGATCAACTGATTATTGATGTTAACAACAAAGGTGTTCCTCTTTCTGCTGCTATGGCACGCATTGATTATTTTCCGGAATATGTGCGTCACGTCGTTTCAATCGGCGAAGAAGCAGCACGTGTGGATGAACTGCTGGAAAAAGTTGCAGACCGGATGCAGGAAGAAGTAAGCACCCTGCTCGAGGCTCTGACCACACTTCTGCAACCTGCCTTGATTATGGTTCTCGGCGGAGCAGTAGGATTCATCGCGCTCGCAGTGCTCTTGCCTATGCTTAACATGAGTCAGATTCTGCAATAGAAATTAAAAACAACTAGAAGTATGATATAATATGCATATTTTTTAGATACTTGTTCTTTATCTGTGTTATTTTGTTACTCATTTGTTCAATACAATAAGTGGTTCTGCCTAGATGCTTCCTCAAATAGCGCCACAAGTTATATGTCCTACACTAATCTTCCACTTCCCTTTAAAACGAACTAAGTTCTGATCTCTATTGTGTTCTCCTAAACTATCAAAAGGAGACCCAGTGAAACACCTACTCATCAATATCATTTCAATCCTTCTGCTTTCTTCTCCTATGATTGGTGATACAAAAGTGGAATATACTTTATACAGATGAGAAACTTCTTTTTGTGTGGTTTTGGATGGGTTGGGGAATTAACACACTAACCCAAAACATGAAGATGATTCAAAAATCTCTTACTTTATCAGGCACTCTAAATCTAAGCCAATAGAAATTGTGTCTTCTAAAAAGGTTAATTTTTCCCATCTATATGTCCCATCAATTTAGCATCTGGATTGTTACAAAATGTTACCGACTGTTACGCTTTAGAGATGATCTTTCTCTTATTTTCAAGTTAGAATCATAGAAAATTTTTATTTTTAGATACTTAAAATATAGATACTTTTTTAAAAAAACAAAAATCATGAATAAAACTTTTTTAATAATATTAACTTTTTCTTTTTTTCTAGTTTCATGTTCCCAGTTTGGAGAAAATCCTAGTGGAGATCATCTCGAAAAAATAAAAATTTCACCTAATTATGATATTGAAAAAGAAATATTCAAAAATCGAAGAGAGAATATTATTATTCAGATGAACGAAAAAGTATCATTTTGGAATATGACCAAAGCTTTTTTGTTTAATTCAGCAGAAACTGTTCCAGAAAATAGGTTACCAGAAGTTAAGCCACCCAATATAGAAGAATTCATGCAGTCCACTGAAGGCATCAAATTCATTTGGTTTGGACATTCGACTTTGTTAGTAAATATAAATAATATTATAGTTCTGATAGATCCTGTTTTTTCTAATGCAGCCTCTCCTGTGAGCTTTATTGTAGAGCGTTTCCAACCACCGGTTCTTGAACTCAAGGACCTTCCTAGAATAGATTACATCTTAATTTCCCATGATCATTATGACCACTTGGATATGGAGACTGTGACTTACTTCAAGGAAAAAGATGTAAAATTTATTGCTCCTTTAGGAGTAACTTCTCATTTGAAAAGCTGGGGGATACATGAATCAAAACTATTTGAAAAAGATTGGTGGGGCAAATTAGAATTTG
Organism: Pseudomonadota bacterium; assembly: GCA_014381795.1. Taxonomy (GTDB): domain Bacteria; phylum SAR324; class SAR324; order SAR324; family NAC60-12; genus Arctic96AD-7. Next base: position 7,220 of record JACNKY010000270.1, read on the forward strand.
AGGGCATAAATTTTATTTGTACTCCGGCACAACATTTTTCTGGCAGATTAGGAACCATTAAGGCTGATAAAACTCTTTGGGCTTCATGGGTAGTTAAAACTGAATCTAACAGTTTTTACTTCAATGGTGATTCCGGATACGATATTCATTACAAAAAAATTGGAGACAAATATGGGCCATTTGATTTAGCTTTTATTGATAGTGGTCAATACAATGAAAGATGGCGTGAAGTTCATAATATGCCTGAAGAAGCAGTGCAGGCTGTTCATGATCTAAAGGGAAAAGCTATGGTTCCAATTCATTGGGGAATGTTCAGTCTAGCTTTACATGATTGGTTTGAGCCAGTTGAAGAAAGTGAAAATTATGCAGAAAAAT
>JACNKY010000145.1 GCA_014381795.1 Pseudomonadota bacterium
AAATCAGGTACACGCGCCATAGTACCGTCCTCATTCATGATTTCGCAAATCACACCACCAGGCTTCATATTTGCCAGTTTTGCGAGATCAACAGCTGCTTCAGTATGACCGGCCCTGCGCAAAACTCCGCCCTGACTCGCCAGTAAAGGGAATACATGTCCGGGACTGCGGATATCTTCAATTCCAGAATTCGGATTAATTGCAGCTGCAATTGTACAAGCGCGATCTGCGGCGGAAATACCTGTTGTTACTCCTACAGAAGCCTCAATGCTGACAGTAAAATTGGTGCCCATTTTTGTATTGTTGTTATTCACCATTAAAGGCAGATTCAACCTGTTAACAGTTTCAGCATCAAGTGGAAGACAGATCAGTCCCCTACCGAATTTCGCCATGAAATTGACTTTTTCAGCAGTTGCAGCTTCAGCCGCGCAAATGAGGTCACCCTCATTTTCACGGTCTTCATCGTCTACCACTACTATTAACTCCCCGTTGGCAATGGCTTTTATCGCATCCTCAATGGAATTAAATATTTTGTCTATTTCTGCCATGATTTAATTATTAGCATAAGTTCTTTAAAATATTAATGTATATTTAAACTTTCTTTAATAGTCAAAATCTAGCCTGCAGCTAAATCAACAAGCCTGAAATGAAAAAGCCAAATGCTGATTAGATGCATTATTATTTCGAGATCAGTGATAAATTATAATAATATTGATAGCCTAGTCTATACAAGAATTACCTGTTTGTTCAAAATGATGTTTTTATAATACTTTCACTGCTTACTTCAATTGTAGTTTCGTTAACAAAAAAAGATCTGTAGCTAGCAATTATTTTAATTTTGCTGAAATAAACCAGTCCTCTCCTAGAGTCGTAATCGAGCTAATGTCCAGTTGGCAAGCATCTTTCACATTCTCTACATTCAAATCTCCGCACCATGACAAAGAGTCCTGTCCTCCGATTATTTTTGGCGCCATAAATAATGCAAGTTGATCAACACAATTGCTTTTAAGAAAGCTCGCGTGGATCAGACTTCCTCCTTCCACCAACAAACTCTTCAGTCCGAGTTTTTTTAATTCAGACAGTACCCACAAAATATCAGGAGTTTCCTCAGGTGCTTCAATAATTTTTAGTTCAGCCAGATCTGGCCAGATCCGTGAAGGTGCCTGATTTCCTGTAATAATTATAACAGGGACACTATCATTTTGAAACAGCCTGCTTTGTCCCGGAATACGTGCTTTTGAGTCTAGAACAATCCTGACAGGTGATCGGCCTTCTTCAATGCCGCGCACAGTCAATTCCGGATCGTCTGTCAGTACTGTGTTGATGCCTACTAAAATAGCATCATTCTCGTGTCTTAACTGATGAGCTTTAAGCCTTGCCGCGTCACCGGTTATCCATTTAGAGTGTCCGGATCCTGTCGCTATTTTCCCATCAACTGTGACAGCTGCTTTGAGAGTGACCTTGATTCCTGTGCTTTGCTTCATCTGCTTCTCAAAATTAAGTCACTCTTTATTTTTTCAAAAGCGTCAGTCTCAATACATCTTCAAGACTTTTCTTTCTTGTAAATTCTATAGATATTAAGTTAAAACAACAAGGTATATGAACAGGAAGGCTTCATAGAGCAGGTTTTACAGTAATTAATTGTTCAGCAACAAAATGCTATTTTAGAAATGATTACTTAAAACTTGATTGGTATTATTTGGTTCAGGAGCAAAACTGAGAGATGATTATGCTATTATTGTTCAACAGCATTGCAGGTACGCAGGCCCTGCGCATCCGCCCACTCATACATCAACTTACCAGTACGCAGCATATCTGCCGGATTACCAGGGTTAAAGTGACCTCCTTCTAACCATGTTTCACTTTTTGGTTCAGGCGAATTTTCCCAGAGAGGAAGATAAGCTTCAGTCGGAACTAAAGGATCTTTTGTTCCATTGATAAAATGGATAGGTGTCTCGTATATATTCGGAAAATATGACTCCATTTCTCCATATTTCAGCATATTTCCGAGTAAAAATGAAAAGAACTCAGAAAGCAGACGGATACCTGTGATTTTAACTATTGTACTGAAATCAGTTGAACTGTCAGCTAAATTGTAATGTGTCAGACTCTGACTGAACAAGAGAGGTTGAATGACGTGTTGAAAATTTGTAAAACCATAGATGACCATCAAACCGTCAACTTTTTCTGGGGCAAAACTGGTCAGAATAACTGGAAATGCCGCACCAACACTTCCTCCGGCCATCACAACTTTGTCTGTGAAACGTGTATCTTCAGGTTTTATTGCTTTCACATAACTCAACAGTGCATCGAGAGCACCGAGGGTATGTCGTGTTTCTTCACGAATTTTCTCGGGAATTTGCCACCAGTCAAGCAGATCCCAATCTTTCCAATAATGCCTCTGGATAAATGAATGCACTGGCTGTTTCATCAGAATGGTATTTCCTGTATATTTCCACTTTCCACCGCCGGACAACAAATTTTTTCCCTCTTCGACTCCTCCTATAATGATCAGTGTATCACACTGCATTTTTTCAGGACGTGTTAACCACGCAGTTGTTGAACGTTCAGGGTCTTCTACGGAACGTAATTCCCACTTGTAAGGTGTCAATTCATGTACCTTCCATGCAGGTACATCTTCAGCGATGAAAGGCTGCTGCACAAGAAATATCTTAAGCACGGTTCCGCCGATTAGCACGATAATGAATGATACTAGCAACAGCAAAAGAAAACGACCGTATTTCATCTGTTTTTCAGATTGAGGATTGAGTGACAATCAATAATCATGGAAGGTACAAAATTTTTTAACACAGAATATAAATGCACATGTCCAAACTCGGTCTAGGAATCGACACCACCTTCGATGACACCTCAGTCGCCATCCTGCGTGGAAAACGTGAAGTATTGGCAAATCTGACTCTTTCGCAATATAAGGATCATGAAGAGTTCGGAGGTGTCGTTCCTGAGAGAGCTTCTCGCAAGCACCTCGAAGTAATAAATCAATTGATCACGCTAGCGTTAAAAGAAGCTCAGCTTGGTTTCTCCGGAATTGATTACATTGCAGTTTCAAATCATCCCGGACTGTTAGGTTCACTGCTGGTTGGCTTAACTGTAGCGAAAAGCCTAGCGTACAGCTTACAATGTCCGTTAATCGGAGTCAATCACGTAGAAGCTCACCCTTACGCAAATGTGCTCAGTCATGGAGCAATACCGTTCCCTGTTCTTCATCTGGTAGTTGCAGGTGGGCATACTTTGCTGATTAAGGCCAACGCACATTTTGATTATAAAATTATCGGCCGAAGTTTAGATGATGCTGCGGGAGAATGTGTTGATAAAGTCGCAAAAATGTTTGGGCATCCGATGCCGGGAGGTCCGGTTGTGGATCGAGCTGCGTTGGAATTTTCCGGTGATACTTATGATTTTCCACGTCCGCTGATGCACAAAAACGAACATAATTTTTCTTTCAGTGGGTTAAAAACGGCAATGTTGCGTTTCAGAGAAAAGCAGCTGGAAAAGTCCTCTACAAGCGGGAATGCTGTAAAGCAACTTCCGGAGGAAGGACCAATCCTCGCTTCTTTTTTTAAAAGTGTGGTTGATGTCTTAATCTACAAAACGTTCAAGGCTGCTGAAATACACGGTCTTAAAAACATTTCTGTTTCAGGTGGATTAGCAGCGAGTCGCAAATTACGCTTTGCGTTTGAAGCTGAAGCAGAACGAAAAGGAATTAATCTTTTTTATCCTCCGCCAAATCTCTGTACAGACAATGCCGCAATGGTGACCTGTCTGGCCGCTCACCGCTATGAAGCAAAGCAATTTGATGATCTGAAGTTGGAAGCTTTTCCCAACTTGATTTATTGAATGGGAACTTGTTATTTTCTGAATATCAATGTGCTGGCCCATGAAAGACCTACACCGAATCCCGCAAGAACCGCAACTTTCATTTCCTGATTGTTAAATTCCTGAGCAAGAATCATCGGAACAGAAGAAGAAACGGTGTTTCCGTAATCAGCAGAGTAGAATGGGCACTTTTCGCGCGACACTCCAAGGGTGTCGGCTATGGTATTGACGATATGGAGACTACCCTGATGCAAGAGGAAACGGTCAATATTTTCCAATGTTATTACGTTTTTTTCCAACATTTTACGGATGCTATTTGGAATTACACGAACAGTAAAGGTGAATACCGCACGCCCGTTCATGTGCACATGCCCATCTTCCCTCACAATGATACCTTCTTTTTTGCTGCCGTCTGAACCAAAGACAAATTTACCGAAATCAAAAACCGGATCTTCCGTCAGCAAAGTTACGGTTGCACCATCTCCAAATAATGTCGCGGTTTTTTTGTCATTATGATCCATAACTTTTGAATACGGATCTGCGGTAAAGAGCAAACCTTTACGGAATCCGTTTGCTTCCATAAAAGATTTGATTACGGAAAGTCCATAAACATATCCTGAACATCCCAGCGAAATGTCAAAAACTGCGCAGTTTTGTGAGATGGAAAGTTTTTCATGAAGAATTGCGGAAGTGTGAGGAAGTCCGTGTCCGTCCGGATTTTGAGTACAGACGATCATACATTCTATTTCATCCGCAGAAATCTGTCCCTGTTCCTGCAAATTTTCCCACGCTTTTACACAAAGGTCTGAAGTTTCCTGCTCCGGATCTTTTTGTGCGACTTGAGTAAAGCCGATTTTATCACGGACAAAAGAGGCAGTCATGCCGAATTTATCCATGCGGTCGAAGTTTGAAGTTCGAACATCCGGCAAATACGTTCCAATCGCCTTGATGCCTATCATAACCGTTATTTTTCTTTGGAGAAAGGTTGACCTATGGCTTTAGGGGCCACTGCTTTGCCGACAAATCCTGCCAGAAAAATGACTGTAAGAATGTAAGGTGACATGTCTAAAAAGCTGTTGAGCAGTTTCACTGGAACTATTCCCTTTAGCAAGTCAAAAACCTCAGGTTTATCTTTGATTGCAAACAAAAATGAGAAGAGCAGACAGGCGAACATTGCAGGGTATGGACGCCACTTGCCAACAATCATAGCCGCGAGTGCAATATAGCCTTTACCTGCAGACATATCCTTTACAAAGAAGGCCAGGTGCGCAGTTGAAAGATACGCTCCGGACATTCCTCCAAGTATGCCGTTAAAGAGTAAAGCCTGATATCGAGTTTTATTAACCGAAATTCCGGTAGTGTCTACTGCTAAAGGATTTTCACCAGTGGCACGTAAGCGTAAACCAAAACTACTTTTAAAGACCACCCACGCTGTAATCGGTACTACTACAAAAGCAATGTAAACCAGGATGCTGTGTCCGCTTATCAGCTCATAATAAAGATCACCTAAAATTGGCACATCACGCAGCTCGTCTGCATAAGGTAATTTGAGAGGCATAAAACGCGCTTCTTTTGGAAGTTGTGGTGTTTTACCTCCCATCCCAAACCAGGCGTTGGCCAGTACGACTGTCAAGCCCATCGCAAAAATATTGATCGCAACACAGGATACGACCTGGTTACCGCGTTTGGTGATACTGGCGTAGCCGTGTATCATGGAAAAAATGATACCGATACCGATGGAACCCAACAGACCCCACCATGCAGATTGTGTCCAGTATGCAACGGTTGCAGCAACAAAGGCGCCCCCGAGCATTTTACCTTCGAGACCAAAATCAATAACTCCTGAACGTTCCGCAAAAATACCACCCATTGCGGCAAAAACGAACGGTACAGAAATCCTGAGAGTTGCATCTAAAATTAATAAAAAATCAATCCACATATGAAGGTTGACGATTAACGGTTGTATACCATAATTGGTGTTGGCCAGCTGAAATGGCTGTTTCTGGGCGCTTTAGCTGTCTACGGAAGATAAACGTTTGACAAACTGCTCTATTTGAGGCCGAAATAGATTTTCCAATGCTCCGGCAAAGAGAATCACCAAACCCTGAATAAGCACAACCATGTGACGGTCTATGGCCTGTACTTCAAAAGAAAGCTCTGCTCCTCCCTGGTAAAGAATTCCAAACAACAGTGCCGCTAACAAAATACCTAAAGGGTGGTTACGGCCAATCAACGAGACTGCTATTCCGGTGAATCCGATTCCTGCCTGAAAATTGAGCATAAGTCTGTGGCTGGAACCCATGATTTCGTTAATACCTACAAATCCTGCTAATCCACCACCGATGACCATAGCAATGATAATGTTCTTTGAAATACTTATTCCAGCATATACTGCAGCTGTCTCATTCGTTCCGACTGTCCTCAGTTCATATCCCCATCGAGTATACCAGATAAAACGCCAAACTAAAATCAGACTGAGCAGTGCAAAAATGAAAGTTCCATTGAGAGGAGTTTGAGTAATTTCCAAGCCAAACCAGTCAAATATTTCGTGCATTTGCGGAATCCAAACACCTTCTGCAAATTCACGTGATTCTGGAGACATGTTTTTAGGCGGTCTTAATACATGCGACAGCAAATTTACCATGATCACCGAGGCGATGAAGTTGAACATGATGGTGGTTACCACTTCATGACTTCCACGTTTGGCTTTTAAATATCCTGGAATTGCTCCCCAAACTCCACCTAATATAATTGATGCCAAAACTGCTAAAGGAAAAACCAGCCAGAGTGGCCAGTTATCAAGCCATAAACAAATTAAACCTACTCCAAGTCCACCAATGTAAGCCTGTCCTTCTGCACCGATATTGAACAATCCGCAATGGAATCCGATCGCAAATGCTAAGCCAGTGAAAATGAAATTGGTGGTGTAATACAAAGTATAACCTAAACCTTCGTCATAGCCAAATGCACCGTAGAGCATGGTCTTTAAAGCAAACCATGGATCTTCTCCAAGTACCCAAATTACAATTCCTGAAATTAAAAACGCAATTAAAAGATTTGCGACTGTAACCAGGGTGACGACGAGCGTGTTGGCTTGACGTTCGTTCATGCGGCCTCCTTGCGTATACCGGCCATTAAGAGTCCAATATCACGTTCATTAGCTGCGCTCGCTTCCATTTCTCCCATAATTTGTCCTGCAAACATAACCAAAATCCTATCGCTCAAAGAAAGGATTTCATCAAGCTCAACTGAGACCAGTAACACTGCTTTTCCTGCATCACGCATAGCAATGAGTTGACGATGAATAAATTCGATTGCTCCGATATCAACTCCGCGGGTTGGTTGCCCCACTACCAACAAATCCGGATCACGTTCTAATTCACGTGCAACCACTAATTTTTGCTGATTGCCTCCGGAAAAGAGGGAAGCTCTCAAATTAAGATTGTTCGGCCTGACATCGTAATGCTCCATACCATGCTTACAAGTTGAGAGGATAGCGTCTCTATCCATTTCGAGTAAACCGTTATACTCAGGCTCGTTGTGGTAACCCAGGATGCTGTTTTCGTTGGCGGAAAAGGAAGTCACCAAGCCCATACGCTGTCGGTCTTCCGGGACATGCGCCATACCTAATCGCCGCATGTCCGCAGCATCTGCTTTCAAAGCAGGAGTGATAGTCTCAGAGTTAACTATAAGCTGTCCTTTTTGCAAAGGCTGAATTCCAGTTATTGAAGCTAAAAGCTCA
>JACNKY010000283.1 GCA_014381795.1 Pseudomonadota bacterium
GCTGTCCTTGTATAAATGGGCTAACGGATCACTCGAATGTGCACTGATGGCCGAAGGCGTGTCAAAGGATAGGGAATATCCAATGGGCCTTGACCGTGCGATCAACAAGATCAAGACGATCAAATACGATACAATATTCTGGGGTTCGGGTTCCGAAGCACAGCAAATGATCGTGAATAGTGAAGTTTCTATGGGAATGGTTTGGCTCAACCGCGCCAAGGCAGTAGAGGCTGACACCAACGGACGCTTTCGACTCAACATGAATGAGGCAATAGCAATGCCAGGAGCTTATCTCGTTCCTAAGGGAAATCCGGCTGGACGTGCAAATGTAATGAAATTTATTGCCTCCTGCCAAACGGCTGAACGGCAAATTGAATTGCTTCGATGCCACGGTATGACACCGTCTAACCCTGAGGCGTTCGGAATGATCCCTGACGAGCTCAAGCGTTTCGCAGTGACTTCGGAAGAAAATCTTTCGCGAGTTCTCCTTAACGATCCTGTTTGGTGGGCGGAAAATGGTGGAGAAGCTGTCAATAAGTTTCTCGAAGCCATTGGCTAACGACAAACAAGAGTAGGACGATCGGCCCGATAATATTTACTTGGAAAACCAATAATGCGTCTAACGCATACTGGTTGCTCGTGATACCGTTGTTTGGACTGATCTTAGCTCTTTACGCTTGGCCGGTAATAAATATTCTTTGGCTTGGAGTTTCAGATCCGGAACTAGGAATACAAAATTACGAGCTACTGTTCACAAAGTCATCGCTGGTCAAGATTCTCTGGACTACAACACGAGTATGCCTCATCACGACGCTATTTAGCGTGATGATCGGCTATTTGATCGCCTATACCATGGTTCATCTGGTTGGACGAGAGCGGAACTTGATGCTGACACTTGTACTGATTTCCTTTTGGGTTTCGGTGTTGGTCAGAGCATTTTCTTGGCTGACACTCCTCGGCCGAAACGGTCTCGTCAACGCTGTACTGGTTGGAAGTGGTATGACGGAAGAACCGATTAGTATGATTCGCAATGAGTTCGGCGTACTGGTCGGTATGATCCACTATATGGTACCGTATGCGGTTCTCCCCCTGCTCGCTAATATGCAAGGAATTGATCATCGTATTATGGATGCGTCGCGTAGTCTTGGTGCTGGCCCCTTGCTTACATTCATGAGAATTTACCTGCCATTGACGAAACCAGGAGTAATTGCATCATCACTGCTAGTTTTCATTATCAGCTTGGGTTTTTATGTTACCCCAGCCTTGCTGGGCGGAGGACGAGTTCTAATGGTTGCGGAATATGTGAGTGTACAGATTCTCGTCACAGTGCAATGGGGAGTGGCGGCAATGTTAGCGACACTTTTACTTTCTGGAGTTTTTGCACTGTTATACATCATGTCACGATTTATGAAAATTGGTGATGTTTTTGGGGCTAGACCATGACGAATGACAAGCGTTTAGGTTGGAATTTTCTCCGTGGTTTTGCTTGGGCCGGACTTGCTTTCCTCGTCCTGCCGACGCTCATCGCTGTGCCTGTCTCATTGACACCGAAGCGATATCTGTCAATGCCTACGGGAGAGTTATCCCTACGCCACTACCTCAATCTTTTCAGCAGCCCCGAATGGATGACGAGCATTGGACAGAGTGCGATCATAGCAGGGTTTTCAGCACTTATTGCTACGGTTCTTGGGACGCTCTGCGCCATAGGCCTGTGGCGAATATCATCCCGGGCTTCGGAAGTTATTCGGGGGATTCTGTTGCTCCCCTTGATCATTCCGCCGATCATTTCGGCGATGGCCTTCTATCGGGTATGAGTAAAACTAGGACTGCTTGACAGTTATTTAGGTATGATCATCGCCCATGCAATTCTAGCAGTACCAATGGTTTTGATCACAGTTTCAGCATCGCTTGCTAATTTCGACCTGAGACTCGAACAGGCTTCGTGCAACCTTGGTGCGTCGATTGGTACAACGTTGCGTCGGGTAGTTCTGCCGTCAATTAAACCGGGAATATGGGCTGGCGCAATTTTCGCCTTTATTCTTTCATGGGATGAAATTGTTGTTGCTTTGTTCATCGCCAAGTTCCGGATTATGACTCTACCTCGGCGTATGTGGGACGGCATTCGTGAAAACACTGATCCGACAGTGGCCGCTGCCGCGGTCGTTTTGGTTGTTGTCACTATCAGCGCACTGGCGATTTACGCCATCATGATGAAACGCTTTCAGACAACAGAAACCCAATAAACATATCCTGTATAAAATTATGGACCTAGAGCTTAGTCACGAACAACGAATGCTGTTGGAGACAGTAAAAGGATTTCTGGAGCAAGAAATTTACCCACACGAAGAGGAAGTAGATCGTCTGGGCCGAGTTCCGTTGGAACTTGGACGGCAGATCGAAAAGCGTGCAATTGAGGTTGGTTTATTCGCAGCTAATCTGCCGGAATCTGTAGGTGGCGGTGGACTCGACTATCAGAGTTTGGCATTGGTCGAGCGAGAGTACGGCAAAACCAGTCATGCGCTTCATTCCTGGATCGGTCGCCCTACGGAAATTTTACTGGCTTGCAAGGGTGATCAAATCGAGAATTATCTGATGCCTTGCGTCCGAGCCGAGAAGCGAGAGCTTTTCGCCCTCACAGAACCGGAAGCTGGCTCCGACATCATGTCCATGAAGACCAACGCCCGTCGTGACGGAGAGGACTGGATTCTTAACGGCTCAAAACATTTTATCTCAGGCCCCGTGATGCCGGACTTCGCAATTGTCTTTTCAGTGACGGGGATGAACGAAACCTCACGCGGACCCCGCAAACGGATCACCGCTTTCCTTGTCGATGTCGATACCGAGGGCTTCGATATTTCCGAGGGTGCCCGTTGCGTGAGTTATAGGGGCTATCAAACTTTCCAACTGAGTTTTTCGGATGTGCGGATAGGACCGAAACAGATCCTTGGAGAAGAAGGGCACGGGCTGGAACTTTCCGGAAAATGGCTGTCTATGGGACGAGTCTGGGTCGGTGCGAGTTGTTGCGGCAAAGCCGAGCGACTTTTTGATTTAGCCGCAGAGTGGGCTGCAACACGAAAACAGTTTGGCCAACCAATCGGCAAATTTCAGGCAACCGGTTTCAAGCTTGCTGACATGGCGGTTGAATTGAAGGCCGCTGATCTTCTTGTGATGGATGCAGTAACTCGGGCAGACAAAGGCAAGATGACCGATTCCGACGCAGCCATGGTGAAACTCTACTGTTCTGAAATGCTAAACCGTGCCGCAGACAACACGGTACAGATTTATGGCGGTATGGGTCTCATGGAAGAAATGCCGATACAGCGTCTTTGGCGAGATTCCCGCCTCGAACGCATCTGGGACGGAACATCAGAAATCCAGCGACACATCATTTCGCGTGCGATTCTCAGACCGCTTGGAGCATGAACGAGAAGCAACACCAAAATCTTGAAAAACTACTAAAACCTCGTCATCTGGCAATCATCGGCGGCCGCGATGCTGAGGCGGTTGCCAAAGAATGTGCGAGAATCGGTTTTACCGGTCAGATTTGGCCAGTTAATCCGAAAAGAGAAAATATTGGTGGATTCAAATGTTTCGCCAGCATCGAGGACTTACCAGAAGCACCGGACGCAGTTTATCTTGCGATTCCACGCGAGGCAGCAATTTCCACAGTGAAAGGTCTTGCCGAAATGGGCGCAAGCGGTGTCGTTTGTTATTCAGCGGGTTTCAGTGAAATTGGTACAGAAGGCAAGGTGTTGGAGGAAGCACTTGTCTCAGCTGCTGGAGACCTTGCTCTAGTTGGTCCGAATTGCTACGGGGTCATAAATTATATTGACAAGATCGCCCTTTGGCCGTTCCCACACGGCGGTGCCAGTCCGGGTTATGGTGCGGCAATCATTACTCAGAGTGGGATGCTTTCTTCCGACCTGACAATGAGCCAGCGATCACTGCCGTTTGCCTATATGATTTCGGTAGGAAACCAATCTGTCTTGCGGTTAGAGGACTTCATTGATGTTCTTTGTACTAGACCAGAAGTCAAAGCCATCGGCCTTCACATTGAAGGGATAAAGGACATTTCTCGTTTCAGTGAAGTTGCTCTCAAGGCACTGGACGCAGGCGTTCCAATTGTTGCCCTGAAAACAGGTTCCTCAAAAATTGGCTCGGAATTGACAGTCAGTCATACTGCATCTTTATCAGGTAGCGATGACCTTTTTCAGGCACTCTTTGATCGCCTGGGCATCATTCGTGTTTCAAATCCGTCCCAGCTACTAGAAACCTTAAAATTTATCTGTGTCGCAGGTATACCGAAAGGGAAACGGTTAGTGGGTCTGACTTGCTCCGGTGGAGGAGCAACATTGCTCGCCGACCATGCGGAAAAAATTGGTCTGGAATTTACAAAACCCTCAGAAGAAATCACGAAAAAACTCACTCGCTTGCTTCACTACACTGCTACCGTGTCCAACCCGCTTGATTACACTACACCAATCTGGGGCATTCCTGAGCGTGTAACTCCAGTCTTCAAGGCTTTGTTAACAGATTCCTATGATGCTGCTGTTTTCGTACAGGATTATCCATATCCGGAACTTGATGAAAGCAAACCGTATTATTTGAGTGACGCTAAATCTTTTATTGAAGCAAGCAGTAAAGCCCGAATTCCTGCCGCAATTTGCAGTACACTACCGGAAAACATGGATCAAGAGACGCGGGAAATGTTAGTCGAAAATGGCGTTGCCCCAATGCAGGGCATACACGAAGCACTTGAATCTATATCCGCTGCTGCCTGGTATTTCAGACGTAGTGAAGCTATCCGCACAAACAATGTAGATGAGTTACGAGTTAAATCTTCATCCGGAATGTCATTTGCGGGAAGTGTTTGCACTATGTTTGATGAATGGGAGGGTAAGCAACTATTGCAGAAATTCGGTTTGAACGTTCCAAAGGGACTCATGGCCAATACGGCTGAAGTTCCGGAATTAGCAAAAAAATTAGGTTTTCCGGTTGTTGTCAAAATGATAGGCAATAATCTTGAACATAAGACAGATGCTGGTGCAATTGCATTAAATCTTTCAAGTTGCGAGGAGGTTGAAATCGCTGTTGACCGCATGAAAAAGGATGTCTATCTTTATGATTCGAAAGCTGTCTCAGAGAAGTTTCTGGTTGAAAAAATGCTTGAACGGCCAATTGCCGAGTTGTTGGTAAATGTTAGAACTGATTCTCAGTTCGGAATGGTTATGACAATGGCCGCCGGAGGTATTTTAACAGAACTGCTTAATGACGCAATAACAATTCTCCTACCGACGAACCGCAACGACTTGGAATATGCGTTAAATAGTTTAAAAATTTCTAAACTTTTTGATGGCTTCAGAGGTAGAGAAAAGATTGATATGGAGCAACTTCTTACTTCACTTCTTGATCTAGTTGACGGAGTCCTGAACGAAGCAATCCACATCAAAGAAATTGAAATCAATCCTCTGTTTGTGTTTAAGGAAAATGTCTGCGCGGTTGATGTCTTGATGAGTGTTGCGTCCTGAATCTAAAGTGCGGATAAGGATGAATATAACAACTAAAGTAAATATATAATTCATGATTTGAAGGGAAAGTTTTATGGAAGAAGTAAAAGTTGTCAGGAATGGGAGAATTCTTGAAATTCAACTGGATAGGCCAAAAGTCAATGCTATTGATCTTGCTACCAGCCGAAAATTGGGTGAGGCGTTTGTGATGTTGCGAGATGATCCGGAACTACGGGTAGGAATCTTGACTTCAGCAGGAGACAGGATTTTTTCTGCAGGTTGGGATCTCAAGTCTCTTGATAAGGGTGACATGCCACTGGATGACTGGTGGGAAACCGACTATGGCGCCGGAGGTTTTGCAGGATTGACAGAAATGTGGAACCTGAATAAACCTGTGATAGCCGCTCTCAACGGTTTGGCAATTGGTGGTGGATTTGAAATGGCATTGGCCTGCGATTTAATCATTGCTGCAGATCATGTGGAGTTTGGTTTACCTGAACTTCCTTTGGGGATTGTTCCTGATGCCGGTGCCCTTCAACGTCTTCCCAGACGCATCCCGTATAATGTCGCAATGGAAATGTATCTGCTCGGACGTCGGATGACTGCCAGTGAAGCACAAGGATATGGCTTTGTAAACAAGGTTGTTCCACAAGACAAACTGATGAAAACAGCCCGAGAATGGGCAAATCAAATTGCTGAATCAGCACCACTTGCTATGCAAACTGTCAAGGAAGTTCTGCGAGCCATTGAAGGCGACAGTATTGAACAGTCTTTTCAAACAATGCGAAATGCAGATTTGCCTATTTATCGAAAAATGTTAGCATCAGAAGATGCAAAAGAAGGAGTAAAAGCCTTTGTTGAAAAACGTAAACCGGATTTTAAAGGTGTATGAATTTTCTGTTTTATTAACAAAAAAACATTATGAAAAAAAATTTTACTGGGATAAATCCAAGGTCAGTACAAAATGTTTGCAGCATCGGTGCAGGTCCAATTGGGGCTGGGTGGGCGGCATCTTTTCTTGCACAGGGGTATAAGGTCTCTGTCTATTTGCATGAAGCATCTGAGGAAGATGCCTTAAATGATTTGATTGCCAATGCTTGGAGCAGTTTGGAAGCCTTGGGTCTTGCTAATGGAGCATCACGAGACAATCTTTCTTGCACCACCAATCTTGCGGATGCAGTAAAGGGAGCGGAATTCATTCAGGAAAGTGTGCCGGAGAATCTAGCATTAAAGCAAAAAATTTATGCACAACTTGGAGAGCTTGTTCCGGCAAATGTTGTTATCGCTTCCAGCACTTCCGGACTGCCTATGAGCGAGATTCAGGCACACTGTTCCACACCTGAGCGAACAGTTGTAGGTCACCCTTTTAATCCTCCGTATTTGCTGCCATTAGTTGAAATAGTTAGAGGCGAAAAAACATCTGATGCTGCTGTGAAATGGTTGGTTGAATTTTATCAAATTGCCGGAAAGGCGCCTTTAGTTTTAAACAAAGAAATTCCAGGATTTATTGCAACTCGTTTGCAGGAAGCAATCTGGCGCGAAGCCCTGCACATGGTGGATAACAATGAGGCAACTGTTGAGCAAATCGACTATGCCATCACAAATGGTCCAGGACCGCGTTGGGCTCTGATGGGGCCTTGTATGGCTTACCATTTGGGCGGTGGAGAAGGTGGAATGGCTTACACACTAGACCAGTTCGGCCCTGCATTGAAACTCCCTTGGACTCGTCTGGTAGCTCCTGAACTAACGCAGGAACTACGAAATAAAATGGTTGATGGTTGCATCCGTGAAGCTGATGGTCGAGAAATTTCTGAGATGAATCGTGATCGTGATCGCAAACTCGTAGCGATCCGCAAAGCTCTCAAAGGCATTGAATAACAAAATCCGCCTGACAATTTAAGGGGTGGTGTGATGGATTTTAATTATCAATTCCTTGTTGTTATGCGAGTGTATTGGAACGAAAACTATGAATTCAGTGAACTTATGATGTTCCTAGTTTCATATTATCTCGGTTCGGTAATGACAAATTA
>JACNKY010000131.1 GCA_014381795.1 Pseudomonadota bacterium
TGATACCAAACTCAGTGTTTACCGCTTCCTTCTACAGAGTAAATAAAGTCCAGAAAAGCACGGATTGCAGTACTTTCCCCGAAAGTTTCCTCTATAATCCTCAGTGCTTCATCATTTTTCAGTTCAGAACGATAAAAAATCCTGTGCGCTTCCAGTATTTCACCGATTGCTTCACGACTGAAACCCCGGCGTTTTAAGCCGACTATATTGACACCTTTTACTTCAAAACGATTCCCGTAACCAGTAGCGTATGGTGGGATGTTACGGTCAATCAGGGAAGCTGCGCCCGTGTAAACATAAGATCCAACACTCAAGAATTGAGCAACACCGTTTTGCCCACCGAGGGTTACGTAGTCGTCCAGGGTAACATGTCCGCTCAGGCCGGTGTAATTTGCTAGAATATTATGGTTGCCTATGCTGCAGTCGTGAGCGACATGCACATAACCCATCAGCAAGTTGTCATCGCCAATTACAGTCTTTCCACCGCCGCCTACAGTTCCACGATGCACGGAAACACCTTCACGAAAGGTGTTTTTGCTGCCGATTGTGACCAGAGTTTTTTCCAGATTATATTTCAAATCCTGTGGTTCTCCACCTATATATGCCGAAGGGTGAAAAATATTTTCGGTACCGATTGTAGTTTGACCATCGAGGATGACGTGAGATTTTAACTGACATCCGTCTCCAATTGTGACACCTGAACCAATCACGCAATACGGACCAATTTCGACATCTGCACCAATCTGTGCACCGTCCTCTATGATGGCAGTTGGATGAATTTTTTCCATAAGCAGATAAAAACGTGCGTGGTTAGGATTTTTTGCTGAGCTAACTAAAAAATATGAAGATTCATTGTGTGCTATATGCAACCCTAAAGTCAAGAAAACACTGCGTGATCAAGATGTCAGTATCTGCTGAATCAGCTTGGCACCTTAAACAATTAGCCAAGGTTCACGAATTGCATTCATTCTGCAGCATGCTGACACTTTTTAAAAACAATAAACAACACAGAATGATGCTTAAATATACACTTTCACTGCTAACCCTGCTCCTTTTTGCAATTCCCGCAAGCGCGGAAACTTTACGCCTCAACAGCGGAGAATCGCTGGAAGGCAAAATAAGGATTATGGATGAAAAAACTTTGTATATTGAATCAAATCTGACTGCGCAGGAATTAAAAATTGACAGGGCGGATTTGAGTCTGATAGAGTTTGACACATCCGGACGCAGTCTGGCACGTAGAATCGGTATTGGTTTTCACTATCGTCCGAATGGAAATGAGGAAAATCTTTCAGTTAAAAACTGGATCAGCGAGATTGATTCTGCGGAATTGATGATAGCTTACAATTCTGGTTCAGTGAATACTTTCGGAGTTGAATTACGTTATGCGAGAGTTTTCAAGGTTGAAGGTACAAGTGACCTTTTTTATGGCGCCGGGACAGGACTCATTTCCAAAGACAGCAAACGTGGTACGGCATTTAGATTTTTTTCCGGGGGTGAGTTTTTCCCGAGGAGCAGTCCTAATTTTGGTATTTCACTTGAATTAGGTGTGCTACGTAAGCAGGGAGTAGGTGACGATACTCAAGGCTTCTACAACGCAATATCAGCACGTTACTATTTTTAATTGCGGGACAACATGGGCAAAAAAAGCTCAACTTCGTCCAGTCTCACTTTTGAAGAATCGGATCAACAGGATTATTTGATGGAAAAGATCTTTGACGGTATCAGTGATATTCCGGACAAAGAACCTCCCTTGGAAATTCCACTTTCCAAAGCTTCTCCGAAAAAAAAACAAGTCTCATCATATAATACTGTTTCAAGACCTGACCAGGAGTTGGACTTGCACGGCAAAACTCGTGAAGAAGCAATCATGATGGTGCAGAATTTTGTAATGACGTGTCATGCAAATGAATTCCGTACCGCTTTGATCATTACCGGAAAAGGCCGCAATTCAGGAAACCAGGGACCTGTGCTAAATAAAGAAGTTAAGCATTGGCTTGAACGTAACGGCAAACCTTATCTGCATGATTATCATGACGCACTTCCTCGTTTTGGAGGGTCCGGAGCAATCTGGCTGAATTTTAAATAAAGTAGTAAATATTTCTAAATCATTGTCATTTTGAACGAAGCAGGAAATATTTTCTCGAAATTACTGAGTACCTTTGACTTTTGCGGGGCAGTAAATAATCAGCAAATTAATTGATAACTCCTGGAATTGCAAGTGTGAAGCATGGAATAGTTACCTCAAATTCTTCACCGTCAGTTGTTGTCATTTTATAAGATCCCTGCATTGTTCCCACTGGTGATTTTAGATGAGAACCGCTAGTGTATTCATACTCCTGATCCGGTTCCAATACAGGCTGATCTCCTACCACACCTTCGCCGCGTACCTCGTTTGTCTCTCCGTTGCTGTCTGTGATAATCCAGTGTCGCCGTAAAAGCTGTACTGTTCGCGTGCTCAAGTTTTTTAATCGTATACGATAAGCAAAGACGTAGTGATCTTCTTCAGGTAAAGAATGCGTTTCTAGGTAAAATGATTCAACCTGTACCTGAACTCCTTCGGTGATTGCTTCTTCCATTTCTTCCTTTAAAATTCAATCAGTAAAAATATTTTCAAATTTTGATTTGAGTTATACCGTAATTGTGGAAAATGGCAAAGAAAAAGTGACAGAGCCACAGAAATGTCTGCATAACTTGCCCTTCAAACAAACATCTAGTAAAATATCGATTCGCAAACAGTCTACCCGTTAAATTATTAACAACTGCTTTTTCCCGTGTAATTTATGAAATTTGTTGATTCAGTCAAAATCCATGTACGTTCCGGAAACGGTGGGGCGGGATGCACTGCATTCCGGAGGGAAAAATATATTCCGCATGGAGGACCTGATGGAGGAGACGGCGGAAAAGGCGGAGACGTATTTTTGTTAGGAGACCTTGGGAAGAATACCTTGCTTGATCTTTCATTTCAACAGCATCAGCATGCGGAACATGGAGCGAGCGGTGGTGGTAGCGATAAACACGGACGCAATGGTAAGGACCTTCACATTCACGTTCCGTTGGGGACAGTGGTAAAAGATATTGAAACAGGGGAAATTTTTCTGGAGGTGGTTGAGACAAAAGATTACCTGCTTTTTCCGGGTGGACGTGGTGGACGTGGTAACGCGCGTTTCAAAACATCAACGAACCGTGCCCCTGAATATCATCAGCCAGGTGAAGAGGGACATGACTGCTGGGTTCGGCTGGAGCTTAAATTGATGGCAGATGTCGGCTTAGTTGGTTTCCCAAATGCGGGAAAATCTACACTGATCAGCAGTGTTTCACAGGCACGTCCCAAAATCGCGGATTACCCATTCACCACACTTGTACCACAACTTGGTGTTGTTAAAATTGCTGATCTTGATCCATTTGTGATTGCGGATATTCCGGGAATTATCGCGGGTGCACATGATGGCAGAGGACTCGGTGATCGTTTTTTACGTCACATTGAACGCACGGCAAGTTTGCTGCTGTTACTCGATGTTTCAGGATTTTCCGAAAATCCACCTCAGGAAGAATATACAACTTTGATTGAAGAACTGGACCTTTTTTCACCAAAACTTTTGAAAAAGTCGAGGGCAATTGCCCTCACAAAAATGGATAGTGTTGCCGACAATGATGAATTGGATGAACTGCAGAAGTTTCTTGAAGAAGCGGGAGAAACTGTCTTTCGTGTTTCTTCTGTAAGTAAAAACGGAATCCCCGAGTTACTGCATTATCTGGGCGAAGTGGTGAAGAAGGAGCGCTTTCTTGAAACAGAAACACCACAGGAAATTGAGCAGGCCCCACTTCCCGTTGACTCGATTTGGGACGATCATAGCTGACAAATGCTTTGCAGGAAGCATAGACGGTTATACTGCAGATGCTGATGTGCGAAAATTTAAAACTTTTGCGAAATCTTAAAATTAAATTTTCAACACAGGCTCTGGAAAATAAATGTAAACAATTAATGAAAAAGGAAAGAGAATGGGAAAGAAAAATTTCGCAAAATATGAATTACGCTATGAAATCGCAAGTGAGAGGAGTAAAATTGCCGGTTACACCTTAATTCCAAAAAATAACCATTCTGCCGAGGCACAGCACATGAGTGAGCATGAAACCTTACAGGCAATTCAGCGTCACGCACTTAAAGGAGAGTCCGAAGAAGTAAACAGACTTTTGTTGGAATTTCCGGAATCTAAAAGAGAAGACCTTAAAAAAATGTTAATACGGAGTGTTGAAACACACGGTAAAACTCTGGAACTTTAAGAGATTCTACTCATCACATAATCGGCCATGCCGGATCAAAGGATTCTATTCAAATCGAAGACATACTACTATCACTCTTTGAGATATTGATCGTAAGCTAATTTCCTGGAAATTGCCCGGTGATTTTCTGTGGCAAGTTTCTTCCAAAGCTGACCTTCACCTGCCTTTTCATCCATCAGTTGTTTGAAAACTTTTAAAGCGAGCTGGTCTTCATCCTGCCGTGTGTAAATAGCTCCGATTTGATAACGTGCCCAAAAAACGCGTTCAATTATTTCTTTGTTCGTTTTGTCGGCATAAAGTGAAATTGCCTGTTGATAGCTCTTAATCGCAGTCTCATCATTTAGTGCTTTGTTGTGCATATCTGCAGTCAGGAAATGGCTTTTGATAATATATTCAGGAGTGTCCTGATGATCAAGTGGATGATTGTAACTTGAAATTGCATCCTGAAAAGCTTCCCCTGCTTCAACAAAATTTCCGGTTTCCTCCTGTAATTCAGCTAAATCATAATAGAGTTCCGGAACTATTTCCGCTAACAGTGGTTGCTTGTTTTGATCATATTTCTGTAGGGTTTGTTGGTAAACAAGTAATGCTCTTGGGTAAGATTTTTGCTGTCTGTAAATACGTGCCAGTAGTTGTCGTGCCTCTGCGTCATAAGGACTTTCCGGATACTCTTTTAGAAATTTGGCTACAGTGTTTCTTGCTTCTGTAAGATCTCCTTTTTCAAGCAGCGTCTGTGCTTTTTCAAGTTGCACCAATTCACTGACTGTTCCTCCTGAACGTGTTTCAAGAAAGCGTAAAATATCTAGTGCCTCATCCAAAAATCTTAGTTTACGGTGAGCTACCGCAGTTTGAAAAAGTGTTGTGTCAAAGCGGAAATTGAAAAGATATTTATCTTTATAATCACTATAAGCAGTTACCAGAGCAAGCGTATCATCTTCACGAAAATAGCGGTCGATCAGTCCTTTAAGATTTTCGTCAATGTTTTCCTGAATTACATTTCTGCGTACATATACATTTTGAGGATACTTCTCCATGAAAGTTTCCAGAGATTTTATGGCACGCGAGTATGAACCATAAAGTGTAAGTGTCAAACCTTTCCTGAGCATTGCTTCTTCTGCCTGTGGAGTATCAGGATAGAGTCTGGGTATTTCATCATAAACCTTGATTGCTTCAAGGTACTCATCAGTATGCGGACGTTTTGCCTGTATATTAGCTATGCGTAATTTGCCCAGCAAAGCAATCTCTCTGGTGTAACTGCTGATGGCCTTTTTGTAAGCCTGAATTGCTTCGTCTTCTTTGCCTTCGTCACGCAGAAAATCACCTAAACGAAGCGCTACCAATTTTGAAAAATCCGCTTTTGGATACCTTTGCAAGAGGATCCTGAAAATTTCACGTGCGGTCACATAATCCGCATTTTCATAATAAGTCTCCCCCATGTGAAATAACAGGGTAGGGTCATCTTTGACATATTCCTTGTCCGCATTACGTGCAATGTCAAAAAATTCCCTCGCAGTGATGTAACGCTCAAGCTGATAATAGGCTTGTGCCATCTTATAATGTGTAACTGCAAAATATTTTGGTTGAGGCGTGGAACGTAAGTATTCTTTAAAATTTGTGATGCTGTTTTCCCATTGTCTTTGCTCAATCCGGCTCATGCCCTGCCAAAAATTTGCATCGTTGGCCTGTATTGAATTTGGAAAACGTTCTTGCAAAATTTTATAGTAAACAGCAGCCTCATGCTGAAAATTCATCTTTTGATAAGCCCGTCCGATCCGGAAATTCGCGTGAGGCAAAAGGGAAGTTGTCGCAAACTGTTCACCATCCTCCTGGGCAAGCTTATCTGCGTCCTGTGTGATGCGGATTGCTGTTTTGTAAGCGTCAACTGCCTCGTGATAATTATCACCGATGCGGCGCTCAAGCATGGTGTAGATCGTGTCTCCGATGCGGAAAAGCGCTCTGGCTGCTAAAGGATGAAGCGGATCACCAAACTCTTCCTGAGTGTGAGACTTGCCAAGAGCATAAGCTTCCCTAAAATGTTTAACTGCTACATCATAATTTCTAGTACGAAAAGCGTTTTCACCAAGTTGAAGAATGGGATTGATTTTAGAACTTCTAATCCGGCGTGCTCTTTTTTCAGCTTTAAGCAGCGCTATTTCTTCCGGGCTCAGTTTTTCACCTTCTGTTACTACATTGGCAGTATTTTTCTTGTATGGAGTTCCGTGAATGTCTAGCTTCCATTGCAGTGGACTTGACACAAAATGCCGCTCCACACTAACTTCGGTTGCTTTTAGTTTTAATTCAATAAAGGTTTGGTTTACACTTGAAGTGATTCCTGCCAGTTCTAAACGGGATCCTGCATATTTAAGTTTTTCCAGCTCTTTTTTAGCTAAAGTATTAGGCAGTCGGATTGTTAGGCGAGTCTGTTGGCTGTCTTCCAGTAAAAAAATCCGTGGCGGTTGTTTATCTTCAGGAACAGCTCCCGCTGTTGACATTCGGGTTGGTTTGCTGAAACTGAAAGTTAAACGGGTGAAATTTGCGTTGCCGGTGTCAAAATCAACTGCGGCAAGCTCATACACAGCGTCTTCTGGAGGATCAGGTAAAGGTTGAAGTTGGAATGTGGGGCGGAAATCAATTTGCAGTCCAGGCTGCTTTCCAAGAGAACTGATGGAATAACTTAAATCTTTTTGCAGTAATTTGAACTGTGCCCAACTGTCACCGTCAATTGCTGAAAAACGGATTCCTGCCAGTTGCGAGTCGTTAAAAAGACGCTCCAGACGCCCGTCTGCAAAATCAGCCCGTGCGTTTTTGAACTTTAAGACCAGAGTTCGAGCGGAAAGGTTCTCAGTTATTTCGTAATCGGGAGCTTTGCTGGTGAGTAGACGTACGCTAATTTGCTTGCCACGGCGCAGCAACTCAACATTTTTAATTAAGACAGGACTGGAAGGCTCGGTCGTTTGTGCCGGTGCGCTGACAGCAGTCAAGATGCTGAAGATCAGCAGAACAAACAAATTCCGGAGAAACCTCATACAGGCAAGACCAGTTTCATGGTTCGAGGTTAAAGCAGTAAGTACAGGAAATCATCTGCCTGTACTTGAAGCTCAAACCGGATTTATACTTTATTCGTAGAATGATTTGAGTAATTTTGAACGAGTAGGG
>JACNKY010000126.1 GCA_014381795.1 Pseudomonadota bacterium
ACTTGACAAAGCACCACCGTAACGTCCCACAGGCGTCCGGATTCCATCACATAAAAACGCTTCATTCATTTTTATTTTTTCGTTATTGATTTTGTTTTAACTAAGTTTTATCTTTTGCCGCAACCACTCAGAAGTCTGGTAACGTTCAGCGTTTACTTGCTGTAAATTATCAAGTGTTTCTACAACCGAATCCCAGCCCCATTGTTCAGCCCATTCCAAGGGACCTAAAGGATAATTGACACCTTTTCGCATAGCCAGATTAACCGCTGCAACATCCGCAACTTCTTCCTGCACTAGTAGAGAAGCTTCGTTTGCCAGCATGGCAACCGTACGCGTCAGCACCATACCCGCAATATCTTTAATTACTGAAACCTGCTTGCCCAAAGACTGAAATAAGCCGACTGCTTGCTGCAAATCTTGCTCAGAACACTCCAAAGACGATGCCAGTACAATCCGTGAAGAGCGTTCATAATCCAGACACAAATCCAGTGAAATCACGGTTTGTCCTATTTCAGCAGAACGTTCAGTCGATCTTTTTCCATTTGCAGGAACAACAATAGCGCCTTCCGGCAAGCGTATATATCCATTCCCGGCATAATTTTCAACTGATACTGAACCTCCTTCGAGCAGTTTTCGTAAAGATTCAGGCAGATGTTCCGGACCTTCCAGGATGATCGAATCAGGACCGGAATTTGGCTGAGCGTTTTGCGCAGTGGAATTTTCGATTTGCTCTCCATATTCAAAAAAACCCTTGCCTGATTTTCTGCCTAAACGTCCCGAATCAACTAATTTTTTTTGCAATTCAGAAGGTGCAAAACGCGGATGCCGTTGATAACTTTCCCAGATTTGACAAGTCACCACATAATTCACATCCAGACCAATCAAATCCATCAGCTCAAAAGGTCCCATCCTGAATCCACCGCAGTCACGCATAATCGCATCACAGCTTGCAGCATCGGTTCCGTTTTCTTTGAGAATCTCGAGCGCTTCGCTATAAAAAGGACGAGCAACACGATTGACGATAAATCCTGGACTGGAACGTACGTGAACCGGACTTTTACCCCACTGTTCGGACAGCTTGAAAACAGTATCTGCAACTGCTGTATCAGTATGCTGTGAGCGTACAATCTCGACCAGTGCCATAATTGGAGCCGGATTAAAAAAATGCATACCGACGAAATGTTGCGGACGTTTCAACACACTGCCCATTTTATTTAAATCAAACGAAGACGTATTTGTCGCTAAAATCACATTTTCCGCAAGCAGCGATTCCAGTTCGCAAAATACAGTTTGTTTAATAGCCAGATCCTCGATGATCGCCTCAATCACTAGTTTCGCTTGTGAAAGATCTCCTAGAGTTTTTTGCGGAATTAAATTTCCCAGAATTAGCTCTTTTTTTTCGGCAGTGATTTTTTCTTTTTTCACAGAACGCTCAAGACGTTTTGCAATGTTCTCAAGTGCTGTTTCTAACTGCTGCTGAGAAACGTCATATAACATCACGGGGTGTCCTGCCCTTGCAGCAATTTGCGCAATTCCTTCTCCCATCGTTCCTGCACCAAGGACAGCTACGGGGTAATTATTTGCTTCTATTTGCATTTGAATTGTTAAGCTAGATTAGGTAGAATAAAAGGCTAATTTTCAATTTGTTAAACTAACACCACTTTAGCTGATAAGGCAGATGCATGCAAATTGAAAACAAATAATTTTTAAACATGATGGTTTAGTAAATAAACAGCTAAATCACACTTTGACATTTTGATTTAGGAAATATCCGGATAAAGTCAATAAGCAAATAATTTACTACATAATTTAAAAGAGACTTTTCATAATTATTTAGTCAGCATCAGCAAAGATCGTTAAACCGAACAGTTTTCAAATTTACAGAAGGCAGGCTTTTAGACTACAAGTAATCTATAAATATCTCAAAAGGAGCTACATGAAACCGCAGATTCACAAAATTGTCATCCAAGTTGAAGAAATACATCAGGAGATTGGTCGTAGGATAGATCCCCCGGCGCGAAAAGTGACTGTCGCAGCAGTTATTAAAAATCCTTATGCAGGTAAATATGTGGAAGATCTTGAACCGCTTTACGATTTAGGCGCGGAAATCGGCGGACTGCTTGCTGAAAAAGGTGTGGCTGCGTTAGGGGTAGAACCTTCCGCAATTGTAAGTTATGGAAAAGGCGCTATAGTTGGATTGGATGGTGAAATAGAACATGCCGCCGCGATTTTACATCCACGCTTCGGAAAACCGGTGCGTGCCGCAGTTGAAAAAGGTGACGACATAATTCCTTCCACTAAAAAAATGGGAGGCCCCGGATCAGTGTTGGTTATGCCTTTGACCAACAAAGATAGTATTTGGAGTTTCGATCACATGGATGCCACTGAAATCAGTTTTCCCAACGCACCACGCGAGGATGAAATCGTGGTGGCTGTGGCACTTGCTGACAGCGGACGACCACTTGCCAGAATAGGCTAGTAACTTTAATAAAGGAGAAATATTATGTTTAAAGCAATGATTTTACTAAAACGTAAAGAAGAATATTCACAGCGTGAATTCCGTAACTGGTGGCTCGGTGAGCATGCACAGCTTGCAATTCAACTACCTGGGTTAAAAAAATTATGTTTCAATCCCACCGATAACGAAGAGGCTATGTACGACGGAGTGGCAGAGCTCTGGTTTGACTCAGAAGCAGATTTTACGGAGGCCTATCAAACTGAACTCGGCAAAGCAGTTGCTGCTGATTCTTTGGCACATGTCGGCCGCAGGGACCGTTTATTTGTGGAAGAAAACATACTTTTAGAGGATTAAAATTTCGCAAACAAATTTTTTCAGTCTTATGCCAATCCTAATAGTCCAAATTTTTTTGTTGTTTTAATTACTTCACCATAATATGTTACGTTCAGTATTGAACTTGTAAAATTATAAATAATTATCCGGAGGATTGATCTATGAAACAAATCAAAATAGTCACAGTATTATCTGTTTTGCTATCGTTTTGTTTTTTTGGCAGTTCATCTCTGGCCGACTCGAAGGGTATAATCAAGTACCGCCAAAACGTTATGAAAGCAACCGGGGGTCATATGGGAGCGATTGTGGATATTTTAAAAAACCGCTTGCCTCTGGCAGACCACATAGTTGATCATGCGCGTTCAATACAGCAAAACAGTAAAATGACGCTGGCAATGTTTCCAAAAGGTTCCGGACTCGGAGACACCAAAGCAAAACCTGTAATCTGGGAAAACTGGTCTAAATTTGAATCCGCAGTAAAGGCTTTTGTACGTGAAAGTGCAAAACTGGCTAAAGTGGCAGAAAGCGGAGACATGGAAGCACTTGCTAAACAAGTCCGGGCCACAGGCAAAACCTGTGGTGGATGCCACAGGAATTTCCGGAAAAGAGATTAAATTTTTCTAGTGACTAGCTCGACCATTTATATTTTATCCCTCTTAATCGTTTTTCATGCTTAATTTGCTCTGTCGGGGGTTTATCACCAAATTCATTCTTTTCAAAAAAACATAAAAGGGAATCAGATGAAAATTTATAAGTTTTTTCTTTTGGTTATTCTTTCTATGCATTTTAATTTCTCAACTGCGTTTGCCGACCCTTCTTCTTCGGGATATGACAATGACGCGACAAAACCTGTGAATGTTGATTATAAAAGAGGTTATGATGAGATCTCAAACGGCAACTACCAGCTGGCCATCAAATACCTTTTAAAGGCAGCCAAAACATCCCCTGATAATCCGGATGTGTATAATTTGCTGGGATTCAGCCATCGTAAACTGGATAAAGTAGAAGAGGCATTTAAGTATTATAACAGGGCCTTGAAACTGAATCCGCGTCATCAAGGTGCGAATGAATACATTGGTGAACTCTATTTGCGAACCAATAACCTTAAAAAATCCGAGGAGCATTTGGAAGTCCTTGATGATGTCTGTTTATTCGGTTGCGACGAGTATGACGATCTCAAAGATGCCATCGAAAAGTACAAAAAAAGCATGTAGAAATTGTTGGTGTAAGCCTCAGACATTCCGTGAAAAATACTTAGTGAACAGCCGCCGATTGTGTGCTTTAGTATGTTGGTATTTGTTGATTCTCTGCAGCCCACTTGAAGCCGCTGAGGAAAGTCCTGTTAATTTAGCACCAAACATTTCTGCCGGCAAGTATCTTTTTCAAGCCGCCGGAGGATGCGGATGTCACACAGACACAAAAAACAGTGGAGCTTTTCTTGCCGGAGGCAGACCGATTAAAACTCCTTTCGGCACCTTTTACGGCACCAATATCACCCCTGATCCTGAAACAGGCATCGGAAACTGGAGTGATGAGGATTTCATCCGGGCCATGACGCAGGGCTTGAGTCCGGAAGCTAAACACTATTTCCCTGTTTTTCCTTACACTTCTTTCCAGCGGATAAAACGCAATGATTTGCTGGCCCTCAAAGCCTACCTTTTTTCAGTACCTCCTGTTAAGCAAAAAAATCTTCCCCACGACCTTATCCTGCCTTTTGGTGGACAATATGCGATGCTGTTCTGGAAAAACTTTGTCTGGTCTCCGCAACCTTTCATCTCAAATTCGGAACAAACAGCAAGTTGGAATCGCGGAGCATATCTTGCTCAAGCAGTTGCACATTGCGGGGAATGTCACACTCCGCGTAATTTGTTCGGTGCGCTTAAAACTAAAATGCACTTTGCCGGATCAAAAGAAGGTCCGGAAGGTGAACTTGCACCGAATATCACTCCGCACAAAAAAACAGGAATCGGGGGCTGGAGTAAGGTTGATATCAGCTATTTTTTGCAAACCGGAATGAAACCTGACGGTGATGATGCACAGGGTTTAATGGGAGAAGTTATCGAATTTGGCTACGAGAATTTACAGGAAGGAGATTTGGACGCACTGGCAGAATATTTGCTTTCATTGGAACCGATATCAAATGATTTGAAACCGGATACTGCAGAAAATGCTGAAACTGAGGAATACTAATTTCAATATACTTTTGCTTTTCGAATTCGCCAGTGGTTTTAGAATTTTTAACAAATGGTCTTAGCATGATTCTGTCGACTACAAGTTTAGTTCACCGGAACACCTGACTGAACCATAGGAACAAAACACGCAGCAGTCACCGGGTTTTGCTGTAATATCTTTACCGCAGAACTTGCAGTTGTGCAGACGGATTCACATATCATGAGGGATAATTTCTTCCGAAGCTTGTCCGCAATGCGGGCAGGTGAGAACTGAGGTCAGAGTACTAATTTTACTCTCTAAAGTCCGTGTGTTTTCGGTCATATCAGCTCTTTTTAAGGTGTTGAAGTTTGGAGTTGCAAAAAGACTTCAAGCTGGATAAATCCAAACCAGACCAGTAAAGGAACCGGAGAAGTAGCTATAACAACTGTCAACAGGAATCCCGGCCAGCGGAATTGTCGTGTAATACCACAGAATAATGCTATACCTCCTCCACCTCCAAGAAGATAGTTACCAGGCAAATTTAAGAGTAGCGCCAGGACGACATGACTGCTGTTTTTCAAATAACCGCCGATTCGCGAGTCTTCACCTATGAATCGCCCGATTGCTGACTTTTCTATAATTTGCAAGAATCCTAATTTAGCATTATCTAGCTTGAAAGCTACACCAAACCGTTCCATCCAGGCATTGATACGTTCCTGCGGCAGAAGTCGTCCCACCATGAACGCCAGCATCAAACCACCCACAGTTGCAAAGTAAATCGGCAGGATTCCTTTTTGACCAAAGACACACATGAGCAGCAGACCAAGTTCAACTCCCGGCATGAAAGGGAGGCTCAACAGCAACAGATAGATCAAACTTCCTACCAACAGTACATCTCCGTCCCATTGATTGTCCCACCAACTCAAAAAATCTTTTAGTTTATTATACTCACCTTGTACCCAAAAATGGCCAAGAGCCCCCAATGCCATTAACGTGAGCACAATCAGGAGCAGTCGGGGTAAATTACGTGTTTTTAATGGTTGTGAAAACAGCATCTTAAACTATTCACTTTTAAAGTATCCTCTCAGATGACGACTATCTAAAATGTCAGCTTCAATAATTATTTGCCGACAAAATCACTGACTTATAAGTTTAGCTCATATTTTTTTGCTTAGCAAACATCCTTTGAAACTGCTTCAGCAAATGAAAAATTAATTCCTGAGTTTAAAATTAATATTTTCTAAATAACTTCAGCTAGGTTGTTTAAGTATTTAAGTATATTATTAAATAAGTTTCAAAGCTTATTATTTTACGCGCAACAGTAACTGAAATATTGCGTATCAACTGGACTAGTTCATTGTCAAGATCAAGCTGACATAATGCTTTGCAAATCACAGTTTGAGTTGAGTCAAAACCGATAAACCGTCTTAAATTCTCCTTCGAACCTGTTTAAGTCGAGTTTTATCGTCACACTCTGAAAGTGACGCTATTATTGAATCGTTTGTTGAAATTATTGGCTGGACTGAAAAGAGAGGCAATCAGGAATCACAGGGGTCTTTTAGTAGCGGATTCCTGATTACCGGTTTTTCAATCCCCCGAGGTGGGGATACGGGAAATTGAAAGCTAACAATTGAAGAGTATCACTGCATGGGATAGCGGTTATGGCAGAAGACAAAGTCCTTTCCGGGAGCTCCAATGTGGCAACCGATACAGCCTCCCACTCCAGGAGCACCTACACGTCCTGCCAGTGAAACGCCTTTTGGATTTTTGAGAACATTACCCTGCGGACTGTATTTCACATAGAACCAATCTCCATTTGCCGAATCATAGCCTGCCGGTTTGCGGAACATGATGGTCACAGCTTTGAGGAATTTTGCAGGATTTTCCATCACCTGCGCAGGTTCCTTTTCACCACCGTAATTACGTTTAATGATCAGGATATTTTTCTCATTTCCTACCGTGAACTCACCTTCGACGGTGTCAAGCACTATTCCGTGTGGAGGAAATCCTTTATAGGGTTGGGAAACAAAAGCATTATCTCCCACAAGTGACGCTTTTGTCATCGCCTGCCATACCGTGCGGGCGAATTCAACATCATCCGGATTTCCAAATTTTCCAGCATATAGCGGGAAACTGCCAAGGACCAGAACGGTACCGAGGATAAACAATTTTTTGAACATATTCACTCCCTCATTTAGGTTAAGAAACAGTAAACCATTCAACGATGAATGGCCACACGAAACCTAAGTCGGAAGTCTTGCAGAATTCTTACAAAGAATAGAGGGTTTTTTTATTTGTAAGTTTTTTGATTGTCTCTGAAAGCGTACTTAAACCATCTTAATAGACGAATGTCTCATCTCAAAACGGTCTAATCATACTTCATTGCGCGAAAAACATAATCAACAAAACCAGCCAAATAACAAACATTCCTGAGGGATAGAATTTGCTTCTACTAACCTCACATCCTGAATTATGGCACCATATCCTGATTTGCTA
>JACNKY010000326.1 GCA_014381795.1 Pseudomonadota bacterium
ATAGTCAAAATAGGACTGAGAGACTAAAGGATAAAACAATAAGCCACTCTAAAACAACCAATAAACTATGAAACACCTACTCATCATCCTCATCTCAACCCTTCTTCTATCTTCTTTTCTGACTTCCTGTGATAAAAATAAGGAGACACTTGTGATTAGAGATAATCAGAAAGGTGACACTCTTTATAGATGGGGTGAATACCCTGAAATTGTGTGGAAAGGATTTGGAGAAAACAAAACTCACCCAGTTTATAATGGTGATGTAAAGAATGGAGTTCCAAATGGTCTTGGACTTATAATTTTCCCTAATGGTCATAAGTATGAAGGAGAATGGAGGGATGGTCTAAAAAATGCTCAAGGAACATTAACTTTCCCTGATGGAACAAAGTATGTTGGGGGACATAAGGATGATAAAAGAAATGGTCAAGGAACATACACTTGGTCTGATGGAAAGTATGTTGGGGAATGGAAAGATGGGGATTCGAATGGTCAAGGAACAAAAACTTGGTCTAGTGGAAATAAGTATGTTGGGGAATGGAAGAAAGGTTACCCTTGGAATATTACTGGATACGACAAAAACGGAAACATCCAATACAAGTATGTGAATGGAAAAAGGATAAGACAATAACCCTCCACTAAAACAAACAGCCCTACCAAAATACCACCAAGTCAAAAAACTCACAATAGCGTTCCTATGCCCCAAAATACATCAAAGTCAAGATGACTGCTTCCTTGTAAAACAAAACGATTGATGGTATATTAAATCCCCAATAATCAACTATTAGTAAACAAAGTGAAACACTTACTCATCCTCCTCTCTTTCCTTTTCCTTTCTTCTCATCTGCTTGGTCATTCTAAAAAAGGGGATACTCTTTATAGGTGGGGTGAATATCCTGATTACAAATGGCTGGAATTCGATGAAAAAGAAACTCACCCAAAGTATCAAGGTCGGGTAAAGGATGGAAAACCAAATGGTCTTGGTATTTTTATTTTCCCAGATGGAAGTAATTATGTAGGAAGTTGGAAGGATGGGAAACGAAATGGTCAAGGAACATACACTTACCATAGTGGAGACAAGTATGTGGGAAGTTGGAAGAATGGGAAACGAAATGGTCAAGGAACAGAGACTTTCAATGATGGAAGAAAGTATGTTGGGGATTACAAGGATGGGAAACAGTGGAACGGAATATTTTATGAAAATAACGGAAACATATTTGGAAAGTGGGCTAACGGAGCATATTTAGAACCATAACCCCACTCTACAAACAAACAAAAAAACTATGAAACACCTACTCATCCTCCTCTCTTTCCTTCTTCTCTCTTCTCTTCTAACTTCCTGTGAGAAAAATGGTCAAGGAACACAAAGAGATGAAGATGGTCTAACTTATGTGGGGGAATTTAAGGATGGGGAAGAGAATGGTCAAGGAACATTTAATCATCCTAATGGAAGTAAGTATATTGGGGAACACAAGGCTGACCAACCAAATGGTCAAGGAACAATGACTTACCCTAATGGGGAAAAGTGTGTAGGAGAATGGGTAAATGGAGGATTTCGGAATGGAAAATGTTACTACAAAAACGGAACAGTCCAATACAAGTATGTGAATGGGGTAATTTATGAGGGTAGTTGAAGAAAGTTTCAATTTTGAAGAATCGCAACATTAAATAAAAAGAGAAAAATATGTCAACAGAAACAAACTACGGAATCAAGCGTGAAGTAAATTATAGCTACGAAGAGGCAGTCGAAAAAATCACCTCAGCTCTCTCAGCGCAGGGTTTTGGCATACTCACAGAAATTGATGTTAAAGCAACATTAAAAAAGAAAATTGATCAGGACTTCACAAAATATGTAATCCTCGGTGCATGCAATCCAGGACTTGCTTATGAGGCATTATCAGAGGAAATTGACATCGGGCTGCTGCTGCCTTGCAATGTCATTGTTTATGAGCATCCGGAAAATGGAAAAACCGTGATTGGTGTTATTGATCCTGAAATTATGGTGCAGGCAACTGGTCGTACAGATTTGGTGGAATTCGCAAAGAATGTTCGTGAAAAATTACAAAGCGCAATTGATGCGATTTGAACTGAATCAGTCCATCCCACCGAACTCATTATCCTCGAGACAAAAGAATAAACTGCTTGAGCTTAACATGATACTCCTATAATGTATAAATCAGGTTATACTTTTAATGAATAGAACGCGCGATGCGACAAACAATAAATAAAAAAACTTTTTTTGCTCGAATTTTTGTCGGGGTACTTATAATGTTTTTTGTTATGGTTCCTGCTTTGTCCGCAATGTGTGTTTCACCCCAATCGGGTTTCCCAGCTGTTGTTGCTGCGGATAGCACTCTGCTTCCTCTTCCCGCAAAAGATTGCTACCTGAAAAACAGGCTCCATCTACCTCTTGATAAGTGGACTCAAAATTGCGGCTGGACAGCATCTCTCTTTTTTCCAGACATCCTCAAACCATCCGGTTTTGAGACTCAGTCTGTTCATTTCTCGCTGATTGTAAGCTCATCTTTAATCCCGGGTAAAAGTAAGCAAGAATTTAGATCATCTTCACAACACTCTTTGGCCAAGACAGGCAACTCCCCTCTTTTTGCACAGAAGACCGCACTCCTGATTTAAACGTTTCCAAAGTTGACTAAGTTTCACTATCGCAGTGAAGTACTTTTTTCACAACTGGAAGCGAACATCCTTTGAAAATCATAATTACTGCTGCTGTAACAATACTATTGTTAAAATCTTCTCTGCTGATGGCCAACAGTGGTCAAAGGATGGAAATAGGGGGCGATCATTCGATGGGTTGGTTTGGAGGAATGGGCTGGATTTCCATGATGTTTTTCTGGGGTTTAGTCATTTTGCTTATTATTGCTTTAATAAAGTGGATCATGACTCCAAAACCTAGCTCCACACTTTCCGCTTTGGAAATTCTCAAGGCACGATACGCAAAAGGTGAAATATACAAACAGGAATTTGAAAACAAAAAACAGGATTTAAGCTAAAAAGGAATACTATGAAGAATAATCAGCACAAACAGGCAGAGCAGAAAACAAAGAACAACCGATCTCCTAAAAAGAAGGAACCCCTTTGGCTGTGGGGAGGTCTGGCTCTTTTCATAATTATAGGAGCAGGAGCATATTTATATTATCAACCTCCAAGCAAACTTTCCGCAAAAGCTACACCAGCACAAATAGTACGTGGAGAACAAGTGTTTAGCGAAAACTGTCTCAGTTGTCACGGGGCAAAAGCCATAGGTGAAAATCCGGCACAGTCCCGTGGAGGTCAAAAGGCCGATGGAAGTTATCTCGCGCCCGCCTTGAACGGTAAAGGGCATGCCTGGCATCACCAGAATGAAGTGCTGTTCTCAACGGTAAAAGACGGTTCCGTCGCAAAAGATTCACCGATGCGGGGATTCAAGGGTAAATTATCAGATGATGACATTGTTGCGGTACTTCAATATGTTAAATCCTTATGGCCGGATGAAATTCAAGTGAGACATGCAATGCGCCCCTGATAAATATAATTTAATTTGTAGCTGGATTTTCATATTTTCTTCACTTTTCACTGCTAGAATCTATTAACTATCCATTAAATTTTAATCGATTTACAGAAATTAACTAAAAAGGAATATGGAAAACAAAGCAAATTCAAATAAATTACTGATTCTGATTATAATTGTGCTGACTGTTTTGATGATTCCACTGTTGATTTTCAGCGTGCAGATGAGCCAAAAAATTAGTGTTGCCAACAAAGACGACCTTAATCAAAAAATTGATGAAAGGTTAACAGAGTACCTTCAACAACAAGGTAATGAAACTGCAATTGTTGCAGGTTCATTGGATGAAAAATTGCTTGCACAAAAAATAGAGAAAGGCATTGAGAATTTTGTCCAACGACAAAGACTGGCGCAGCAGGAAGCACAAAAAACTCGTACACGGAATGCCGGAAATAAAGCAAAAGATGTCCGGAAGGTTTCAAAAACCAGGGATCATATCTTTGGAAATCCTGATGCAGAAATTACCTTAATT
Organism: Pseudomonadota bacterium; assembly: GCA_014381795.1. Lineage (GTDB taxonomy): Bacteria > SAR324 > SAR324 > SAR324 > NAC60-12 > Arctic96AD-7. The sequence goes on from JACNKY010000326.1 coordinate 4,035, forward strand.
GAATACTCCGACTTTGAGTGTCCTTTTTGTAAAAGATTCCATCCTACCGCAAAAAAAATTGTTGAGTTTTACGAAGGAAAAGTGAACTGGGTCTATCGTCACTTCCCGCTTGGCTTTCATAATCCACTCGCACAAAAAGAAGCGGAAGCTACGGAATGCGCCAATGAATTAGGCGGGAACGTTATATTTTGGAAATATGCTGACTTGATTTACGAACGCACAAATTCCAATGGAAATGGCCTACCTGTAACATCACTGGCTCCATTGGCACAAGAAATAGGCTTGGATGAGGAAAAATTTACAGAGTGTCTGGAAAGTGGAAGATATACTGAACGAGTACAAGAAGACTTTCAAGAAGGAAGTAAAATTGGAATTACAGGAACTCCCGGTAATATTTTTCTGCATAATAAAACTGGGGAAACTGTGCTTAAATCAGGAGCATACCCCTTTGATGAACTTAAAATAATAATTGATAAAATGCTGAAATAGAGTTTTTTATGAAAAGATTGAAAGAAGTCCGCTTAAAGCTTTGGCTAATCTCATTGATCATCGCAACAATAGTTTTTGTGATGATGGGAACATTGACCGCACTTTGGCACAATCCGTATTTTATCCGTATGACACCAGTGACTGGCTGGGATTATCTCATCCTCAGTTTGGAGTCGCTGCTGATTGGTTTGTTTTTCGGAATTCCTACACCACGCTGTGCCTCTAAAAAAGCAGGATTTGGAGGTGTTTTCGGATTTCTTGGTTTCGGATGTTCGATCTGCAACAAACTCCTTTTGCTGCTGTTTGGTTCCAGTTTTCTGCTCACATATTTTGAGCCGGTTCGTTATTACGTCGGAGCAGCAGGAATCCTAATATTTTCCTTCGCGCTTTATCAGAAAATGGCATTACCGTTATTGCAACCAGCCGATATAAAAACTGAGGTATGATTTAGAATTTTAGCCCTTTATCCTGTGCACCTCTTTTTACCTTTTATCAATCCTGACGTATTGTTGTTCCGGAAAGAGTTTAAAAACGAATGAAATAAATTCAACTCCGTAATTACCAAGACACATAGTTCGGAGCTACCTTCTGGATAGATACTCTTGCTTTGTGTGTCACCGTAACTTAGTACATGGTGACCATTCACCGATCTTGTCGTAGACAATTTCCGCGTGAATGACAAATTAGACGAATCGTCTGCATGCATAATCTTGAATCTTCACAAGATTCACATATTTTCTTCATATTTTCTTCATATTGTTTTGTTAAACTTTTAGTAACGTAAACACAATTTCATAAAGCTGAAAACGTTCTTAACAAATTTAAAAATGGATTTCATTACTGAAAATGACAGCTAATTTTTTTAACAAGAGAAGTTCAACCATCTCATTTGCAAAGTTACTGGTAGAACCAGTTACAGGATTTTCCCTGTTACTTGTTATTTTCTTTACCTTGTTGATGACTTTTTCAAGTTCAGAGTCTGAAGTAAACACCTATCTTATTATTGATACCGATTCGTCCTCCATTCCATATAATGAATCCGCTGACTGTCATTCAGGAACAAGGCCTCTAATAGGTTTCAATAAATGGAGTCGTCCACAACAGAAAACAGTTCCTGTTTCACTAAAACAATGTCTCAGGGACGATTACCCAAGACACAGCTATTACATTAGCAACAGCCCTCATAATAGTCTTGCTCTAGCTTCCTCACTTTTTCAACAAAAAATACTTTTGCAGATTTAGCGAATTTCCTTTTGATTTTCAGCAGTGGTTATTATCAACTAAACTAGCCTTGCAGGCTGTGTTTTCTTGAACCGTTTATGAGAATAAAAGGCAGATATATTCAGTAAATATTTCAGAAATTCAAAAATTAATATATTTCGCAAAAGAGGTTATATGAAAAAGAGACACAATAAAATCACCCATGAACAAATCCGCATTGCTCTTGAACAGTTTTACGTTCAAGGAGGCCACATTAATGTTCTGCCACCTCAAGATGTGTATGGGATTTACAGCCAAAATTATGCAGAAATTTTGGCAGAAGTTGAATCGTTTGATGAAGTGACTAATCTTCCCAATGATTTGGATTTTGCGCTCAAGAATTCTTTATACGTGAAACCCTTGCTTGACTCGCAGGAAATTTTGTAAAGAATCTTTCACGTTTTAGCAAAGTGAGGGCCTTGAGTAATGACTGTGTTCGAGCTGTTCCTGACAAATTTTGGACAGTGTTCCGATTGTTTTAAGCTCTGGAACTCCAAAAATTATGCCGGTGATGGCTCGGACTCTCATAAAATAAAGACTTTTCAATCTTCTTTCTATAGCGGTAGCAGGATTGTCCTGAACCATTAACGCAAAAATTAAAATTATTAAGGATTTATTTGAAAATGAAAACTAAAAATAACACTAAATTGCTAGCCCGATGGAGTATTTTGTTACTCTTTTGGATGCTGTTTGGAACGGTTGTCCAGAGTGCTGAAATAAATGAGACTGCTCTTCAGAATATGATTCGTGACTCTAAAGCAAGAGCTGCAATGGTGGAACAAGTACGAGAAGCAGTAGTACATATTCGCGTTGAAAAAGCTCTTAATGGCCCAGACAACAGCTTACATAATCCCTCCAGCCAAAATAATAATGGAGCAAAACAGTTTAAACAACAGGGGCTTGGCAGCGGTTCCATAATTAGTAAAGACGGTTATATTTTGACCAATAATCATGTCGTTGGAGGGGCAGACCGCATTTTGGTAAGACTGCATGATGGACAGGAATTCGAAGCCGAATTGATAGGAGCCGATCCTCCTTCAGACATTGCTGTGATTAAGATTCCAGCAAATGAGCTTAATCCTATTCAAATGGGTAATTCAGATGAGATGCAAGTAGGAGAAACAGTCATTGCCATTGGTAATCCTTTTGGATTGACCCTAACCGTCACTCTGGGCATCATCAGTGCCAAAGGTCGTTCCAATGTAGGCATAACAGACTATGAGAATTTTATTCAAACCGATGCTGCGATTAATCCTGGAAATAGTGGCGGACCATTAATTAATCTTGAAGGAAAACTAATTGGTGTTAATACCGCCATTTTCTCAAAAAACGGTGGTTACCAGGGAATTGGATTTTCGGTGCCGGTGAATATGGCGCAGATAATTATGCAGGATTTAATAGCAGAAGGAAAAGTTTCCCGTGGCTGGTTAGGTGTTGGGATCCAGGATGTTACTGCGGAATTAGCACAAGCATTTGGAGTGAAAAACACCAAGGGTTCATTAATCACAAAAGTGATGCCTTCTTCTCCGGCAGAAACTGCGGGGTTGATAAAAGGGGATATTGTTATTCGTGTGAATCAGAGAAAAGAGTGTAGATGAGATATCTCATAAAATCTGTTAATCAGCCCAATTGCTGTTTTATA
>JACNKY010000234.1 GCA_014381795.1 Pseudomonadota bacterium
CTTCGTACTTTTTAGCAATTTCGTTTCTCAATCCTTCCAGTCCTTGAGAGAAGGTATATCCCGCGGAATTTTTTTCCATACTTTTACGCACAGAATCCGCTGCAGCAAGCGGTGCGTTAAAATCTGGTTCCCCAAATTCAAGATGAATAATGTCCCGGCCTTGTGCTGCCATCTTTTGGGCTTTGGTAAATATTTCCATTGCCAAAAAAGATCCGATGGAGTCCAGATGAGATGTTTGTGCTGTGCTGATCATATTTTGTCTTTATTACTGAGGGTTTCTCTGAAACGTTCAAAACTACAAGTTGTATTTAACAATATCAGCAACTTGAGGCAATTATTTAAGAAAGAGGTTTATAATTAAAATGCGTTATCACGTTTATTTTCACCAAGTTTAAAACGTTTTGCTCCGTCAAGGTATTTCAAACCATCCTCATAACTGTGTGGTAATATTTGCGGAACACGCTGTGATTTTCCTGAGTCAGCAAGAGTTGCAAATGTGAAATAGCAAACATTTGTCACCTGCGTTTCCCCGGATTTTGGATGAATAACCTCAGTCACAACCTCAACCATAAGTGTTTTTTCAACAGTGTAAATTACTGTACCAGTGAAAGAAATGATTGAACCGATTTCTACAGGTTTGTAGAAATACATGTGATCCATACTGATAAATTTTGGTTTTTGTCTGCAGTAAAGATAAGTAATATTCCAGGCGAGTTCAAAAGCTTCACGCATCAGATATCCACCAAAAATGTTATCATGAACATTACGTGACTGTGGATGCATGAGGAGTGTGGACTGCCTGATTGAATTATCCATTGGCACACCTGCTATTTCACCTTTTTTTATCTGTAGAAACAGTTCGTGCAAAATCTGACTTTCATCAGCAGTCGGAGTATTGTTAAGATAACTTGTTTGTGAAATTGACCTGCGTTCATGCTGACGTTGCTCACTCTCCCGAAAACGTCGCTGTTGAACCTTAGTGACAGTTTCCAGTGAATTCACTGGTTCAGCTTTGCCTTCACGTCTTGCAACCATAATAAAATAGGCACGGGCCACCCTTTTCCAAGTTTCACCTTCTTTTGATGAAATCTTTACTCCAACTTCTATCGAACTGCGTCCCACCCAGTTTATGCTGGCAAGAAGTTGAAGATCACGATCACTGTGTAATTCTCCTAGCAAGTCAATCCGGTCACAGGCAGCAGTTACGATTGTCATTCCACGTTCCCAGCCCTCTGTGTGTCTGTATGCCACCTGTCCTGCGATCAAATCCAGATCCTCCAGTAATTTTCCGAGACGCAGGCCGTTAAAGAAATTTATGTATCGTTCCCGAAGTTCCAAATCAGTACTGAATGGCAAAATCTTTTCCAGTGCTGAATCAGACACTTTCGCGGTGATCAGTGCTTTATTAAGTGCTGCGGCAACTTTTGTTTTGGAAGGAGCAACTTGTGCTTCTACTGGAATTTCAGACATCTTTTTCAGCTTTTAAGGAAGAGTTAGGAATTATTGTTTTATTCATAAGTTACAATTTTTGTGTGCACATCTTTTGCGCAGCGGAAGCCGATTTGAAAAGAACGTGTCCACTCCACAAATGCATAACGCTTGGCGGAACGTAGTCCGGCAGGTGTTCCGGCAGCATACCGTCCTCCCCATGCACCACCCCTGACCACTCGAAGCGGATACTTTTCGTCTAAAGGCGCTATCGGACCTTTCGGATTATTCGGTTGCCGCACTGAGGAAAAATAATCCTGCGTGTAGTAATTCTGCACCCATTCCATCACATTTCCGTGAAGATCAAAAACACCCCATTGATTCGCCTGCTTCATACTCACATTTTTCGCACCCCAGAGTCCAAGATCAACAGTGTTTGTCTCCAGCCAGGCGTAATTCTCAAGCAGAGAAATGTCCTCACCAAAACTATACTCAGTCTCACTACCAGCGCGTGCCGCATATTCCCATTCCGCTTCTGTAGGTAAACGTTTGTTTTGTGCTTTACAAAAGGCAGCGGCGTTTTTCCAGTCCACATAAACTACGGGCTGTTGCGGATCAGTAGTGTCAAATCCGCCGTGACCGCGTTCACAAGTCAAACACTTGCTGTACTCCTCATTTGTGACTTCATGCTGATCAAGGTAAAAACTCTGGATAAAAACCAGATGGTCCGGTAACTCATCCTCATCACCTAAATCACTGCCCATCAGAAATTCGCCTGCAGAAATCTTCAGCATTGCCTGAGGAGTTTTTGCTACGTTTTCCTCAACAGGCGGAGGTATCAGCACAGCAGGAAATTCTACTTTGCTTTCTGCACCAACTTCCTGCTCCATAGAACGATATTGAGAAACAGGTGTAAAATTCGGTGCATGAACTTGTGCAGTTTGTTGAAAAGAAAGTTCCGAACTTTTTTGCTCAACTTTCTGGGTCAGCATTTCTTCGGGAACACTTTCTGCTTCTTCATTTTCATCAGTTCTTTCGCCGCCGACAACAGTCTGCCACAGCAGATCCCCACTCTTCAGATCATATAGATTGAGACTCACAGACAGCAGACCACCGATGGTTTCATGAGTTCCTGTCAGCAGCCAGTCAGCATCAGTAAGTTTTGCGATGTCTTCCGTAAGCGGATCATGCAGAATATCCGGGAATCTACTTTTCCATTCCAAACGCAGATATACTATTTCGAAATATGGAACAACTTGATTCGGCAGTTTTTCAAAGAGTAAATCTGTCAGTTGTTCTTCAAGTGCATCAGCCCTGGCGTCCCGTTCCTGCGTATCGTAATTAACGAGATCAACCACTGCAATAACAACTTCAGCTTCATTCTCAAGTAAACGCGTGCTGATGTTTTCTGCGGCAATTTCCAACTTTGAAGCAAACATTGACTCACTTTCACTGGAGAACGGCGCCGCAAATAGAACTTCGCCACAAAACAAAAAGAGGCTGATTAATGACAGAAATATGAGTGCTATGATAGAGGAAGGAGTGACGTTTACATGCTCATTATTCATGACGTATTTCTGATTTTCAGGCTGAAACATCTGCAGTTTTTCCGTTATTCAGGACTTGTTTATCGTTTCATAATTCATATGCGCTTTGTGCCAACCGCATACATTTTTCCCTGCCGAACAAATCAACAATCAGTTTCAAATCCGGACCTTGTGCTTCAAGAGTGATTGCGTAACGTAAAGGCATCCACAGATTTTTACCTTTGATATTAGTAGCAGTTTGCACATTTTTAACTACACTGCCCAGATTTTCTTCGTTCAAACTTTCCATTGTTTGTAACTGTTTGATAAATTCCGCAAGCACCTGTTTTGAGCTTTCTTCCTTTAAGAGGCTGAGAACTTCCGGATCAGTTACCTGCGGATCTTCGTCAAAGAACAATGCCAGACGCTTAGCAGTTTCCGCCAGAGTTACTAAACGCGGCTGCAGAATTTTAACTGCTTTTTCAAGTAGCTCAGTATCCTGTCCGGAATAAGCTGTTTTTGCCACAAAAGGAGCAACACGCCGGACTAAATCCTGCTGATCCAGATTTTGAATATATTGCTGGTTCATCCAGTTCAGTTTTTCACGATCAAAAACTGCACCTGATTTATTAACACTCTCAAAGCTGAATTCTTCAACCAGTTCCGCAAGCGTGAACAATTCTCTGTCATCTGCAGGTGACCAGCCCAATAGACTTATAAAATTAACCAGAGTTTCGGCTAGAAAACCCTGATCCCGAAAGTCCTCAACCGCAACGTCACCCTGCCGTTTGCTAAGTTTGGTACGATCAGGATTTAGAATTAAAGGCAAATGCGCAAATGCCGGAGGATCCCAGCCAAAATAACGGTAAAGCAGTAAATGTTTCGGAAATGAGGGCAACCACTCTTCACCACGTACAACATGCGTTATCTGCATCAGATGATCGTCAACAACAACTGCAAGATGATAAGTCGGAAAGCCGTCACTCTTGACGATAACCTGGTCTTCGGTTTGGCTGCTTTCAATAGAGACTCTGCCGCGGATCAAATCATTAAGCACTATAGTTTCAGGAATTTCCGGAATTTTCATACGCACAACATGAGTTTCTCCGGATACAACACGTTGAGCAGTGTCCTCCTTTTTCAGCCTTCTGCACAATCCATCATAACGTGGGGTTTCACCGTTTGCACGTTGCTCATCTCTTAAATTATCAAGACGCTCGCTTGAACAAAAACACGGATATACATAGTCTTCATCAAGTAGTTTCTGGACATGCTGCCTGTATATTTCCAAACGTTCGGATTGCCGATATGGCCCAAATTCTCCGCCAATTCCCGGACCTTCGTCCAGCTCAATTCCAGCCCATTCAAGCATATGAATCAAATCTTTTTCTGCACCTTCAACTAACCGTTTTTGATCAGTGTCTTCTAAACGGAAGATGAATTTACCTGATTGTTGACGTGCATATAACCAGCAGAAAAGAGCTGTACGCAAACCACCAACATGCAAAAAACCAGTGGGACTGGGAGCAAAACGAAGACGAACCATAAATTATTGAATAGCAGGAATTATTAAAAAGGAGAAATGGAGCTTAAGCAGTTTACTTTTTTTCAAAACGACGCATACGTATATTCAGTAACAGACCTATACCAAACATCATCGAGAGCATAGAAGAACCCCCATAGCTGAAAAATGGGAGAGGTACACCTACAACCGGCATCAAACCTGTTGTCATACCTATGTTAATCAAAACATGTGTAATTATAATCGCGACAATTCCAGTAATCAGAATTGCACTTACACGATTTTTAGCTTTCAGTACTTCTGCAAGCGACCACATAGTGAGGATTAAAAACAGCAGCAGCACCAGCATTGCACCAACAAAACCCCATTCTTCAGAAAATACCGCAAAAATAAAATCTGTATGATGGGCGGGTAAAAAGTTCAGTTGCCCCTGGGTGCCTTCACCAAAACCTTTACCGAAAACTCCGCCGCTGCCGATTGCAATTTTGGATTGAATAATGTGATAACCTGAGCCCAGAGGATCACGTTCCGGATTTAAGAAAGTCAGTATACGTCCTTTTTGATATGATTTCAGTACAAACATCCAAACGACAGGCAGGGATGCCAGTGAAAGCAGCCCCATGATAAAAATGGTCTTTAAACGAATACCCATCAAAAAAATAATTGGGATAAAAACTATCAGTAACAGCATCGCTGTCCCCAAGTCAGGCTGTTTGATAATCAAGACCACAGGTACCGCCATTAAAGCAAGTGGCCAAATCATCCAGAGCCAATTGCCTTTGGGTTGTTCAAAATCCCTGAAATGATGTGAAAGCGCCAGTACCAGCGTAAACTTGCTGAACTCTGAGGGTTGGAAAAAGAAAGGCCCTACTTTCAACCAGCGTTGAACTGGTGAACCTGGGCCGCCTGTTCCATATAACAGCACTAAAATCAGTAAAACAATTACCAGTAAATGCATCAAAAATCCAAAACGCGCCCAATGCCGATAGTGAATAAACAGAGTTAAAATTATTACACCAACTCCCGCGACAATACGATAAACCTGCTGAATTAGGTAATCTTCTTTACCCGGACTCCCGACTGTTGCAGAAGAAAGCGCAATCAAACCCACTCCGGAAATCAACAGTACCAGAAAACACAGTGTCCAATCTATGTTGGCGAAAAGACGTTGATCAAGCATTTGAGAAATAAAGTGTTAGTTTTGGAGTTTTCTTAAAAAGCGATGTATATTTCACGTTTGTTTTTTTATGCAAGTACAGGAAATATTTATTTCAGTTACTCACCTGTTACTAGATTCCGCTTTCATGGGAATGGCAATTTCTGTTGAGTTTGTTAATTTCCGTTATTAGTGTTGTAAATAACGTGAACTCAAACTGAAAACAAGCAAAGTTAAAACTTATTGAAACCATTTTCTTGAGCTTTTTTATGCATTAATTTTAAGTATTTTTTCTTTAGTTCCAATCTCCCTCCTTGCTATATCTCACTTTTGTCTTCAATTGGGGATATTTTTGAAACTTCTTTTAAACAAATTATCATACCACAAATTTCAAGCGGTTGTCTAAAATAATAAAGCAAAAATACAGGCAGATAGGCAAAAATCCCGGCACTCTCAAAAATTGGATGATTATTTAATTAGTAGAAGATAATATGAAAAGTAAAACAATGAAAGAACAACTACGAAGAGAGGTTGAAATTGAAAAGGATATATGAAATTGACCAAGAGGCGTATATAAAAAGCACTACTGAGGGGATAGACAGATTAGTGAAGAAGTTAAAAGAATTAAAAGTGGCGTGGATAAGGGGTGAGATAGAACCAAAGGATAGAATGATTTCAAAGAAGTTGATGGAAGAACTACATCTCATAGAAGAAGAAAATAAAAAGACACACCCTGAGATATGGGTGGAGGATTACTTCAACGAAGAAGAAGAGAAATGAAGTATATTTAAGGTATCTGAATAACTGAAGTGAGAAAATCAAGAAGGATGGTGAAGAAAGAGCAACTTAAACCTGCTAACTCCATTCCAAATAATAATTTATTGTGAGGAACCCACACTTAATTCTTCATAAGTCAGCCATCCTCTGAGTAAAATCCCCCACATTCTTGTGAAACAATCCGATTGATGTTATACATAGTTTGCCAATAATAAACTATTAGAAAACCAAGTGAAACAGCTACTCATCATCCTCACAATCCTTCTTCTATCCTCTCCTGTGCTTGGAGATAAGCATAAAGGTGAAACCCTTTATCTGTGGACAACTTCTTCTGGTTTAGTATGGAAAGGATTTGGGGAAAAAGATACTAACCCAAAATATCAAGGTCCTGTTGAGAATGGGAAACCGAGTGGTCTTGGTATCCTTATTTTCCCTGATGGAAGTAAGTTTGTAGGAGAATACAAGGATGGGGAAAAGAATGGTCAAGGAACATTTACTTTTTCTTGGGGAGGAAAGTATGAAGGTGAATACAAGGATGGGAACCAAAATGGTCAAGGAACAGAAACTTACCCTAGTGGAAGTAAGTATGTAGGGGATTGGAAGGATGGTAAAATGAATGGTCAAGGAACATTCACTCAATATAGTTCTCTCCTTTACCCTGATGGAAGAAAGTATGTGGGGGAATACAAGAATGGGAAAGAGTGGAACGGAACGTATTACGATAATAAAGGAAAAAAAGAATACAAGTTGGTGAATGGAAAAATAGAATAAAACAATAACTTCTCGCTAAAATAAAACCCCACCAAAAATACCACTAAGTCTAAAACTTGCAATATCGCTCTTATACCCAAAATACCTCAGTGTCAAAATCGCCATTTCCTTGTAAAACAAATCGATTGATGTTATATATTGGTTCTCCTAAACCACTAATAAACAACCAAGTGAAACGCCTAATCATCCTCCTCATCTCAATCCTTCTTCTTTCTTCT
>JACNKY010000193.1 GCA_014381795.1 Pseudomonadota bacterium
GGAAGCCTTTATGGGTATTAGGTTGAGAATATTCTATCATCACTCGTTCAAGAGCAATTTTGGAAGCTTCCTTGAAATAATTACCATTGAAAATATTGGGCAACACTGCCTCAGCCATCGCGACCGCAGAGACGGTAAAATTCAGATATGCTCCAGTCGCCTGAATTGCGGTGACTGTTGATTCAGGACTTAGACAGGATTGTAGTTTTTCCGCTAATTCATCAGCAATTTTTACGGGGGAGCGCCGCAGGCTTTTGGCAAAGCTGAAGCAGGGCAGGGCATAGTCGCCCATTTCAGGATTAGGAGGTTGCTCAACCAGTTCGTTGAGCACAGATGGTTCCCAGCTTGTTGACTCATCCACTGAATTCAGTGCACTGGCGGTCAAATCACAGATAGTTTGTTCAAATATATTCATCCAAGATCCAGCTTTGAATCCCGCGATAAGCAGTTGTACACTGGATGCAACAAACAAATTTTCATCATTTTAAATGAAACTTTTATGCTGAGTTCGTTCTCAATTTTCAACTTTTTCGCGCCGCACTATTCTTCCACGTTTCAGGTCATAGGGAGAAAGTTCAATTGTGACAGTATCTCCTGGAAGTACACGAATCTTGTACATTTTCATTTTGCCGGATAAGTGACCAATTACAATGTGATCATTTTCCAGCTTTACCCGAAAAATACCTTTGGAGGACTCGACAACTGTCCCTTCAACTTCTAGTTTATCTTCACTCAAACTTTGTTCTCCTTCGCTAATTTATTATTACAATTAAACATTAAATGTTTTTAATGATTAAACCCTATAATTTTAGTGTAACAGTCAAAATTTTCAAGTGATTTGAAAAAATTAGATCTGTCTTCATTTTGAAAAGAAGTTAGTCTGCAAAAATCAACCAGCCGCAGATACATTTTTTATCCGTGAAAATATTTTAGAAATAAGTTAGAATTTACACTGATTCTGACGAAAAGCTCTACAGAAAAATTTAATTCTCACAGATGTGATTACACCTTAAAATGAACAAATGGAAAGAACGACGTGCTCCTGCAGGAGTACAACGGCAGGAAGATCAACGTGAAGAATATGAAAGAGACCGGGCACGTGTAATTCATTCTTCTGCTTTCCGGAGATTACAGGCTAAAACACAAATCCTTGGTGTGCTTGAAGGTGATTTTCATCGAACACGCCTGACACATTCAATGGAAGTCGCACAGATTGGTCGTGGACTTGTCTTGAATTTACAAAAGAGATTTCCAGAATTAATTAATCTGCTTCCACGACTAGAACAGATAGAAACGACAGGACTGGCCCATGACTTGGGACACCCCCCATTTGGACACGGGGGAGAAACTGCACTCAACTACGCAATGGCCGACTATGGTGGATTTGAAGGAAACGGACAGACATTAAGGATTCTGTCCCTGCTGGAATCACACACGCCGGAGAATGGATTAGATTTAACCCGCAGAACTTTGCTGGGAGTGTTGAAATATCCTATTCCGTATTCCAACTTGTGCCGCACATCTCCTCCAGAAGTAACTGAGAAATCTGCACATTTAAATTTCCAACGGACATGGCAGCCACCTAAGTGTTTTCTTGATTCTGAACAGGAAGTGTTCAACTGGATAATAGCTCCAGTTTCAGATACAGATAAAATACGCTTCTCCGAAAATACTTCTCCAACAAAAAACAGTCACGGCCGTTCTTTGCACAAAGCTCTTGACGCCTCGTTGATGAATCTGGCGGATGATATTGCTTATGGGATTCATGATTTTGAGGATGGAATTGTTTTACGTTTGCTGACGCCTGAACACTGGCAGGAAGTAGCACATCAACTGGATCCAAAATGGGCTGAGAAAAACAATCTCCTGCAAATTGAAACCATGCTTTTCACCCGTACAAACAATTCAGGCTACAACCGGAGGCAGGCAGTTGGTGCGTTGGTGCATGCACTGATTTCTTCTTCTGAGTTAAAACTGAATGAGGAATTTGAAGAACCTTTGCTGGGCTGGAATGTAGTACTTCCGGAAGAACCTCAGCGCTTCTTAAAGGCACTTAAAGAAACGGTCTCGCGGCATGTAATTCAGCTCAACACTGTACAGGCAGCCACTTTCAAGGGTCGTAAAATTGTGCTATCACTTTTTGACGCACTTTCAGCGGAACCGGAAATGCTCTTACCTTCATCTTTTCAACTTTTATGGAAATCCGCAAAAAGCGATCTGCAACAAAAAAGAATCATTTGTGATTTCATTGCAGGCATGACCGATCAATACGCAAACCGCTTTTATGAACGTTTGTTTCTCCCTGGACATGGTTCAGTTTTCGACAGGATTTAAAAATATAATAAGTGATCGATGATTTATTACTCAATCACAATAATCTAAAACCCCTAGCTAAAAACTTAAATTGCTCCCCAAAAGACGACAGGCCAGCACAGTTTCAATTGGTTCCATCAAGATTGGAGGCACTGAGCCGATTCGTATTCAATCGATGCTGACATCCGACACGACTAATGTCGAGGCATGTATTGTAGAAATTGCCGGTTTGGATGCAGTCGATTGTGAGATCATCCGCTTAACAGTCCCTAATCAAAAATCAGTAGACAGTCTGCCCGCAATCCGAGCTGAAATGGATAAACGCGGAATAAAACGTCCGCTGGTTGCAGATGTTCATTTTAATCCTCAATTGGCGATCAACGTTTGTGAATTCGTCGAAAAAGTACGTATCAATCCCGGTAATTTTGTTGACCGCAAAAAATTTGAAGTACGTGAATACACCGATCAACAGTATCAGCAAGAATTGGCACGTGTTGAAGAAAAAATGCTCCCGCTGATAAAAAACCTGAAAAAATATGGATGTGCGTTAAGAATCGGTACAAACCACGGATCACTTTCAGACCGTGTAATGAACCGCTTTGGCGACAACTCAGAAGGTATGGTTGAATCCGCTCTCGAATATTTACGTATTCTAAGGAAACATGACTTTGAGGAGACCGTGCTGTCAATGAAATCTTCAAATCCGCTGGTGATGATTCAGGCATATCGGCAACTTGTCCAAGTTATGGACAAGGAAAACATGTATTATCCACTGCATTTGGGGGTCACTGAAGCAGGCAACGAACTCGACGGACGGATAAAAAGCGCGGTTGGTATCGGCACTTTGCTTTGTGAAGGACTGGGGGACACTATCAGGGTTTCGCTCACCGAAGCCTCAGTAAACGAAATTCCTGTAGCACAGTCCATTCTTCAGTCAACACGCGCCAGAATTTATAACACAGATTTTATCTCCTGCCCGTCTTGCGGACGGACATTTTTTGATCTAGAAAGTACGACATCACAAATAAAAGCGCGTACCTCACATCTCAAAGGAGTCAAAATTGCAATAATGGGTTGCGTAGTTAATGGCCCTGGAGAAATGGCAGATGCTGATTTTGGCTACGTTGGAGCTGGTCCAGGAAAAATCAGCCTCTATCACGGTCATACATGCGTTGAACGTAACATTCCCTCAGCACAAGCTGTGGAACGTTTAATTGAGTTGATTAAAGAGCAGGGCAAATGGGTATCTCCTGCTTAATAAATTGAACATGCATTCAGACAGCATACTTCCATATGGATATTCAGACAAACGAGTTCATCAAAACAATTATCGATTATCAATTACTTGCTTTTCCAATCCTTGGCATATTGCTGACACTGTTTGTAGTACTAACATGGAGACAAGCAAGGCGCAGTTGGTGTTTTTATCTCAGTAAACGCAAACTGCTGGAAAACATACAGCACACCCTGCAACACTGTTCCTGAATAGGGCTTTTTCCGTTAATCCCTCGATCCAAAAATAGCGGTTCCGACACGAATCATGGTTGCGCCTTCCTGAATGGCCCAATGATAGTCCGCAGTCATACCCATTGAAAGTTCAGTAATTTCCGGTGAATCCAATTCATGCCGCAGTTTATCACGCCACTTGCGGATTTGCTCATATATTTTACGTGTTTTTAATTCCCCAAGATTTGGAGCAGGAATTGTCATCAATCCACGGAGCTTCAGCCACTGTCCGGCAGATATGGCTTCTGCAACACGTAAAATATCATCCCATTCCTGCAGACCGGATTTACTCTCTTCGTGGGAAAGATTGACTTGTATCAGCACGTTGATATTCTTATTTGTAAAAGCACAACGTGACTCTAATTTATTTGCTAATTCTGCAGATTCAATAGAATGGATCCACTGAAAATTTCCGGGACAAAACTTTACTTTATTTTTTTGCAAATGACCTATCAAATGCCATTCTACCTGATCAGATTTGCTCAGCACCTCTATTTTTCCAAGCGCCTCCTGTATTCGGTTTTCCCCAAATGCAGTTTGTTTGGCCGTCAATGCCTCCTTAATCAATTCAACAGATTTAGTTTTACTGACTGCAATTAATTGAATCTCTTCCGGAGAACGTCCGGACTGAATTGCAGCTTGTGTTATCTGCTGCTGAACTTTTGCTAAATTATCTTTGACTGACACTCCACTTACTCTCAAAAAACGTTGATGGATAAAGAAACTCTACTGGACAAATTATGGGTAATGTTATTTCGGCTTCCCATAGTGAAAAATTTCTGGGCACAAAGCTACGAAGCGGTGCATTTCGATCGTGTACCATGGACAAAACTCAACAAACCTCTCTCTGCCTGCAAAATAGCTCTCTTTACAACAGGCGGTATTCTATTGAAAACGGAAGAAGGATTTGATTTAAACGATCCTCATGGAGACAGTACATTCCGCAGAATTCCCCATGACGTTTCTGCAGAAGATTTAACTATTTCTCACAAATATTATGACCACCGAGATGCAGACTGTGATCCAAATTTGATCCTGCCTTTTGAAGTGTTACGTGAACTTCAGGCAGAAGGCATAGTAGGACCGTCAAGTCCATATCATTACAGTTTCATGGGACACATCGAAGAACCTCACCTGACAACATTAATTCAGGAAAGTGCTGTTGAGGCAGCCAAAGAAATTAAACAACAGCAGGTTGACATTGCTCTGCTGGTACCGGCCTGAGGCATCTGCAATCAGACGGTCGGTCTGATCCAGCGGGAAATCGAACGGCAAGGAATTTCTACTGTAGGAATTTCAATTGTCCGCAAAGTAACAGAGTCAGTAAAACCACCACGCACATATCTCTTGAAATATCCTTTTGGTCACGCCATGGGAGAAGCATTTAACCGACCGCAGCAGAAACAAATTTTTCGTGATTGCTTGGAAGTACTTGAAACAGCAACTCAACCGGGAATAATCGTCGAAAGTCCGTATCGCTGGAAGCGGCACAAATTTGAATAATATCGTGTAGCGGAAAACTGTACATGCGTTAAAATGCAGCAAAAAACTACTGCAGATCTGCTTCCCAGAGACCAACTTGACGTTGTTTGGCTTCATTTTCCGCAGCCAGCAAATCTTCATGCTCAGGTGGCGGTTCAGTTTCTAGCAGATAAAATGACCATCCATTCCGGACCAACCAAACATTGATATTTGTGTCACCGGTCCAGACCATTCCGTCCAGTCTGTATAATTTCTCGGAGAAATCATAATTGATTCTCACCTGCCTGTTGTAGAATATCTTCTGCAACTCAAACGCGGCCTTTTTACGGAACCATTCATTGTATTCCTTACCATGACTGATTGACAGTTTTGGTGACACGTATTTTAGCCAGACACGTACTTCCTGACGCGGCAGATTCAGGTTCTGCTTTGATAGTTTGAATGTCCATTTACGAAACTCAGAGCGGCTCTCAATACGGATCCAAACACTTTCTGAATCAGTAACTCTGCTAAAAACACCCATCAATATATTTTCACTGACTGTACGTAACGGTTTTGATTTTTTCCTATCATCCATCCTGCTGAAAAGTTTCTGACGTAATGTTTCCGTTTCTAATAAACCTCCCTGTGCCTTTAGTTCCTGAACCTGAAAAATTAAACTTCCTATGAAAAAATAAATCGTCAGTAATAAAATTTTAGCAAAATTCATTATTTACACCACTTGCATTTTGTTATAAAATTGATCTTTCAATATACTTGCTCAGAATACCATGTCAAATCAGTAAAATCTATCTGATTTGAAAAAGAATACATTCTGGATTTAGGTAAATTTGTAAGACATGGTACTGGAGATGCAATAAGTTTGCATGTGTTAGTACATTTCAGCTAAAGTACAGCAATTACTTCGTTTTTCATGAGATTGGACTAGGGTTTTAACACCCTCAGAGGTTAACTTGAATTTTTGCCTGCCAGTTTTATGTTTTGTCGCTTCCCGCCAATTATGATTCCCTTGCGTTCATTGACAAACAAAAATACAAGTCAGCAACATTCCGGTTATAGTATTGGTTCAAGTCAGTTTTTCCTTATTATGAGGTCTTTTACAAGTGTTGCTCTCTGGATTCTGGTGTTACTAGTTTTAATACCTGTTCAAGTCTCAGCGCAAAAGGAATTGGATGTTCCTCAACTTTCAATTCAGACACAATCCTACTTACACAATCCGGAAGCAGGAACATATCTTTACCACAACGCAAAGGTTGAATGGGAAGGGATATCAGTGGAAAGTACGGAAATACTTTACCATCCGGGAAAAAATAAATTAACCGCAAAAGGTTACGTTAGAGTAACAGAAGGTGAAATTATCGCGGTGATGGATGAGTTGGAAATCAACATTAAAGATGGAAACGGACTTTTCATAAACGTAATCTTTTATGATGCCTCTAGCAAAGCATACATGACTGCGAAAGAAGTCCGCAGAGTTGGTAAAGGTGAATATAACGCCAAAACATGTACTTTCACAACTTGTAATCCTAAATCTCCGGCATGGCAGATAGCAGGTAGTGAGGTTAATTATTATTCACAAAACTTCTCATCATCAAGCAGTTCTACTTTAAGAGTCGGAGGAGTTCCTGTTTTTTACTTTCCGTATCTTGCCTGGCCAACTGTAAAACGACGTCAATCAGGATTCCTTCCTCCGGAATATCTCATAGTCCGCAGCAGTCTGAGAAAATTTGACCTTGGTTACCGCATCGGAATTCCGTATTTTTGGGATATTGATCCTGAACAGGATTTAACACTTACTTATGACTGGGTGGAGCGACGCGGACCAGGAATCCGTCTTGATTATCAATATGCCTGGAAAGAGGGCATGCGTGGAGAAATAAAATACCAGCAATTTTTTGAACGTGATCCGCGTGATCCTGAAAATGAATCCGGAAGTTTAAGTCCAGAGGAAATAGAATCTTCAGATTTAAATCAGCAACGTTTTAAATTTAACTTTAAA
>JACNKY010000232.1 GCA_014381795.1 Pseudomonadota bacterium
TGGTATTTTACTTGAAACAATCAAAATACCGGCTCAGAATTTTCCTGTGTTGATCCTGGGGATTGGTTTAAACACTAAAGGTTTTCTCAAAGATTATCCGGAAGAACTACAGGACATTTTGACTACTCTGGAAACAGAAATTGCTCAAAACTCAAATCTAATTATCGGAGCAGAAGATCAAGCTGCTCTTGATAATGAAACAGTATTTAAGTTGCTTTTAAAAGAATTGGAATGCTGTTTTGAAGAATTTAGTAAAAATATTACTACAAACAGAAAAGCTGACTATTTAACAGACGGTCAAAGCGCACTTCTGGAAGAATGGTTAAAACGCTCGCAGGCAAGAGGCAGGAAGGTACGTAGTTTGAATAACGTAGAAGAACAGACAAAAAGCTCAGGAAGCGTTGGTACTATTGAAGGATTAACAAAGGAGGGTTATCTGCAAATCCGGACAGAAACAGGAGAATTACTGACACATGTTTCCGGAGATATTATTGAAATAAGAGAGGGACAGTAATGATTATAGCCGTAGACATAGGCAACAGTGACGTAGTACTTGGCTTAGTCAAAGATTCAAATACATTACAGAGTTGGCGCCTGCATACCAGTATTCATCAGAGTGTAGATGAATATGAAATACTTGTTCGGGGTATGCTTTTCGCATGCGATTTTAGTTTGGAAGAGGCGCAAGGTGCAGTGTTGAGTTCAGTAGTTCCGGAACTGACGGAAGTCTTTACTA
The DNA here is from genome assembly GCA_014381795.1 of Pseudomonadota bacterium. Classification (GTDB taxonomy): domain Bacteria; phylum SAR324; class SAR324; order SAR324; family NAC60-12; genus Arctic96AD-7. The sequence goes on from JACNKY010000232.1 coordinate 737, forward strand.
TACTGCTTGAAAATTTGATTGGAAAACCTCCAATCTTGGTCAGTCACGAATGCAATCTTGGTATTGAAATAAATACTGACACACCAGCTAAGGTTGGTCAGGACAGACTGATCAATGCCTCAGCTGCATACCAACAATATAAAACCTCACTGATCATTATTGATTGCGGTACTGCTACTACACTGGATGTAGTCACTGCGGATGGAGTTTTTCAAGGAGGTGTGATTTGTCCGGGACTATTAATATCGGCTGACGTACTGTTTACAAAAGCCGCTCAACTGTTTCAAGTAAATCTTGAAATGCCGGAATACGTAATCGGGAAGAATACGACTGACAGTCTTAAATCCGGTCTAATCTACGGTTACGGAGGAATGATAGATTCGTTGATTAAAAGAATAACGAATGAAATTGAACAACAGGGTCAACCAACGCCGACAGCTGTAATCACCGGCGGGTTAGCAGCAAAACTTTTACCGATTCTGTCAAACGTTAATTATCACGATGATTTAACTTTGCGTGGTTTATATCTTTTTTATCTTCTCAATAAAAATAATACTAGAGGGAAGCGTCTCTAATTTACAAAGACAGAAAATATCAGTTCACCAAAAACATTACAACTGTAAGTAAAACATGGCTGAAGAAAAAGTTGACGGACTGGAAGGTCTGGACGATTTTGGTGACGATTTTGGGGAACAACTCGATTCCTTCATGGAAAATGACGGAGAAGAGGAGAGTGACAGCGAATTGGATTCATTTTTTGAAGATCTTTCTACAATCGATGACCTTGAAGGTGACGATGATAGTGAACCTGCAGAAGATAAAATAGAAGAAGAAAAGACTGATGATGATGAGGATGGAAATGTCGATGTCGATGTCGATGTCGATGATGATGATGATGATGATGATGAGGACGCTCCACTTGAAGATGAAACAGAGGCAGAGACTGATGACATCCCAACTGCTGAACCGAAGAAAAAGAAAGCTTTGTCAAAGAAATCGATTGCTTTTAAGCCACTTATTTTCTCCAGTATTACAGGTTTAATTTTGGGAGTTATCACAGTTGTTGTACTTTATTATTTAGCTACACCTACTGAGACAGCTTTACCTGAAATAGTCGTAGAAATACCGACTGAACCTGTCCCAATAGCAAAGGTCAGTAAACCTGAACCAAAAAAAGCAAAGCCAAAAGCGAAATCTAAATCAATCAGCTATTACGTCCAAGTTGTTTCCTGTATTTCCCTTGAATGCGTGGACGATAGTCGTCTTAAATTAAAAACTTTAGGTTATAAATCACGTGTCCGCACATCCAGTAATAGTTCAGGAATTTCTGAGATCATTTCCACAAAAGTTTTAGGTGAAGAGTATTCTGCTAGAATGGTTAAGATAATTAATAACAATAATCCAATGGCGGGACACGCTTTTCGGAAATCAATTGAAAATGGATACCAGGTATCGCTCGGGCTATTTCCGGATTTAGAAACTGCAAACAGAGTAAGAACTTATTTAAATCAAGCTTTCAAGGATAATATCTTCTTTAATATACAGCGTACTACACAGGTAATTCGTTTTCAGGCTGTACAAATAGCAGGGTTGAAATCAAGAAAAGATGCTGAAAAATTGCGTGATAAATTGAGGAAGAACAACCCTAATTTTCAAAGCGCATTTGTTAAAGCAGTTGTAAAACGATAAAAATAATTTAAAGGGGTTTTTCCCAGGAAAACAACTATAACTTTTATTGCCTAGGAATCTTCAAATACTTTTTGTTATTTTCACAAATTTAAGTTTGGCTTTTTCTTATTTTTAAAATAATATTAATGCTCAAATTCATAGTATAACTATCATTAAAAGGAGCATTTATGGGACTGAGTTGGACAATCGTATTTGTTATTCTGGTCGTAGGATTCATTTTAATTCCAGGAACAGTTTTCTTGTCAAATATTAGCCGTATCCGCAAAGAAAAAACTCAGTAATAGCAGGTTTTCACTCAGCATTCTGCTATTTTGAGTATTTTTCAAAAGTCTTCAGGGAATTTGTCTTTCAGACTTGACCAAGCAAAGTTTTAAAGCTAAATCCTTTTAAACTCCCCACGGTAATCACTCAGCAAGACACGTAATGTAACAGTCAGTCAATTTTCTTTGAGAGATATATTGAAAGTCAGACTCTGCCTGTTGCCTGCACAAGCAAGATATATGTTTTTCTGTAAACTGTGCTCCCTCAGTCTCTTATCACTCAACCTGTTCTTCTCTGTCATTCTCCTTTACGCAAAAGAACATTCTCTTCCCACAAATTTACAACTCGATCCTGTACTGTCTCCTGAGGCTAAAGTTGAACAATTAATTCACAAATCAAACTTTTTAAATAAGCTCAGCAGTTATGCTGTAGTTACTGCTTCTGCATTAAATTTACGTTCCAGTCCCAACACCAAAGAACCTGCCTTAAAAGTTCTTAACAAAGGCACACATTTATTGAGTTTATCAGCTCCAAATAAAATATGGCTGAAAGTCAAAATCCCACAGGGCGTTCAAGGTTGGGTAGCTCAAGAACATGTCAAATTATATCTGCCGGAAGGGTTGCCTTATTATGCAGGCAAATTTAACTCCACCTCCTTCACTTCATCACTGGAAGCTATTATTCTGGAGTACATGAAAGAAGTCTATACCAAAAATAAACTGAAGAGAAATGACAAACTTTCAATTGTTGTACAAGATCTTACAACTGGGAAATTACTGGTTTCTCTACGATCTAGGCAAAGTGTAAAATCAGCCAGTACCATCAAAGTACCAATACTTCATGCATACATGATTCAGCGTTTTAATGGAAATTTCATCGAGTCATCAAGTCACAAAAAGCTGATTGAGGAAATGATCCGTTTCAGCAACAACCAAAGCACAAATACTATTATTAAATTGTTAGGTGGTACTGAAAATATTCAGCGCATACTTAACAACACAAAATTGTATAAAGAATTGAGTCTGAAAGAAACTATCCCTGAAGACGGGCGGACTTACAGGAATAAAATTTCTGCTGCAGATTTAAATCAGCTATTTGTGAACATCTGGTTTAAACGTGTAATCGGTGCTAAATACAGTGCGCAAATAAACAAAGAAGCAGCAAGGGAAATGCTTTATTTACTAAGCCTTCCCGGTCATTCCTGGCTGAAAGACCGGATTAAAGCCGACACCTGTTTTTCGGCAAATAAATCAGTCAAACTATGGGACAAAACCGGATTTGTAAAAGGAGTAAACGGAAACGCAGGTGTTATAGAAATAGATACTCCTCATGGAAGAAGAGCTTATTCGCTTGTAATGTTCATGGAACGTGAAGATTATCAAACAATCGAAGGAGATTCAAACCGCTGGTCTGAGCGTGTAAGTCTGCATATGCGTAAAATTTCTGAGATTACGTTCGCCTTTATTTCCAACCGCTACGAAAGTTATTATGAGTGCGGACGTTCACAACTCATTCGTTATACCAAACTGGCTCTCGCACCGCATCCACTCCAAACCTCTCTTTAGATTTCATCCGGCGATAAGCAAAGTAAGCCAGCTTAGTCATACATTTCTCACTCAGTAATAATAGTAGAACTATGAAACTGGAAGAACGTCTACAGTGGTTTTTTGAGCGAAAGTTGATTATGCTCTTTCTCTGGGAAGAGCGTTTTTTAAACCCCTTGATTCCTCATGAGATGAGTCGACTAAAAACTTCGGGACTGCTTGAAGATGAGGAAACTCTCAAATTGATGGAGAATATTTTTCCTGAATCGATAACTCAGTTGCCAACAGGCATGTATTTCCCAGTGCCCATCTCAAGAGCACTCAAACAGGGAAATGATTTTTCAACTGAACTTGCAATGCGCTTTCACTATGACTTTATCAAGGTTGATCAACATCAAAAATGGAGTATGCGTGAAAAAAGTATCCGCGGAAAGGTATTAGCTCTTTTTGAATCAAATCTGTTTTATGAAAAAGAGAGCAAACTTTATTTTGTTGAGTATTGGAGTGATAACCGCTGGGACAAATGCTACCTCGAATGTGCTATAACACCGATGCGGGCATTGGCCTTAGAGCTAGTTCAAGAGGAGTTTAAAATGCAGTTTAATAACCAGAAAAATGAGTCACTTGAGCTCCACAGCTTCCGCATGGATAAAAAGGAAAGATGTTTTGTCCGTACTCAAAACTATGGAGAAGTCTTGCTTGCTGATGCTCCAAGATTCTGGCTGTTGAATCATTTGGATGAATCCGGTTCATACTTTGAGTTTGGCGAGAGGCATTTTCCACTAACTTTTTCCGAATGAAGTCACTACACCGAATATTCTCACTGGATTAAAAGTTTTATGACCGTTATCAATAAGTTTTTCAGCACCCAGCAATTCAGCAGAATCCATTAAAGATATAGTTAATTTAGGATATAATAGTTATTATTTTTTACGTTGAGCATAGCAGTCTTTTATTTAAGCGTGCAAAATCAACCAGTTTTAAGGGCTAGGTTCAGGCACATAACCGTAAGTTATTGAATATTTTTCTCCTTTATGAGAAATATTACGGGAACGTGAATATTCAACTTGCTGCATTATTTCCTGATGCTCTTTTTCAAGTTGTTTTCCTATATTTTTTGATAATTCCAAACGTAATTTTTCCTTTTCCTCTAAAATAGCTTTGCGGGTTGCGCCTAATTCTTTTGCGTTTTCCATTGAGCCTTGGCGCTCCTTAAAATATGCTTCTTGGCGTATTTGTTTTTGTGAATCTAGAATAGATTTGCGGGTTGCAGCTATTGCTTTAGATTCTTCCAACTTATCTTTAAGATTTGTATATAATGACAGATTCAACTTTTTTTGAGATTCTACAGAAGAACGACGTTTTTCTGCTATTTCTTTAGATTTCACCAATGTTTCATTTATATTTTTCAAATATAATGATTGACTCAACTTTTTTCGAGAATTTAAAGAAGAGATCTTCTTTTCAGCTATTGCTTTAGATTTTACCGATGTTTCATTTGTTTTTTTCAAATATAATGACTGACGTAATTTTTTTTGTGATTTTAAAGAAGAGCTACGCTTTTCAGCAATTGCTTGTGAATCTTTTTGCACTTTGATATAACATTCATAACGAGCTTGAGCAGATTCGTTACAGGCAATCATATTCGTAGTTAATTTTTGAGCTGAGGCTGAGGTGGTTCCAAAAATAGCAGTCAAGCAAATCAACATGAAAAGCACTAAAAAGCTGAAACAAAGTCGTTTCAACAGGCTTGCTTTTGTATTTGCGCTAATATTATGCCTCTGCATATTTCAATTAAATATCGGATTTGCTCAATCAGCGTCTACAAATACTGAAGAAGAAAAGAATAATAAAGATGCTGCTGAAAACAACACCTTAACTAACGAAACTAAGGATCCAAAAACCGAAAAAGTTGTCATGATTAAGACTGACAATTCATCAAGCATAGACATAGACCCGCAAGTAGAAAAGATAAGGCGAAAAGCAATGACTATGATAATTAATATTTCAAAATCTAGTAATCCTTTGACAAGTAAACAGTCTGCTTCAAGCTATTTCTTGATTGAACAAAAGCAGAAAGACCGCAAAAAAGGCAAACGTGAAATGCAGTCATACCATCAAAGTAACAACAAGAAGATAAATGAAAATTTCCAACGTTTCCAAAAGAAACGATACCAACAAGTAAACTATACTGGTAAACATTACGACTACACAAGTTACATTCAAAACTTTCAGGCAAACAGCAGTCGTTAATGAATAATTCTGCAGAAAGTATTTTCAGACTACTAAATCCTTAACAAATTTAATGCAATATTTATGGCACGTGTAGCGATGGCGATGAGCGGTGGCGTTGATTCTTCAGTTGCCGCTGCTCTGTTGAAGGAGCAGGGTCACGAAGTAATAGGGCTGCATATGAAACTTTATCACGGCCCTGAGAATGAATCACGACAAAAAAGCTGTTGTTCTCTTGATGAAGCAATCGACGCGCGTTCAGCTTGTCACCGGCTTGATATCCCTTTTTACGTACTTGATTATCAAAAAGAATTTAGAGAAACTGTGATTGATTATTTCATCAGCGAATACTCAAACGGACAGACACCTAATCCGTGTGTGATGTGCAATAAAAAAATAAAAAGTGATTTATTGTTAAAAAAAGTAGATGAGCTGGATTGTGAATTTCTAGCAACGGGGCACTATGCCAGAGTTTATGATAATCCGGAAAATGGACGTCCACAATTAGCACGTCCACAGGATTTACGTAAAGACCAGACTTATTTTCTGTACGGTATACCGGCACATGAACTGCCGCGTCTGATGTTTCCTTTGGCAGAAATAATTAAACCTGAAGTAAGGAAGATTGCTGGTAAACTTAATTTGTCCGCCGCAAAAAAACCCGATAGTCAGGAAATATGTTTTGTTCCAAAAGACTATAGAACTTTTTTGAAACAGGAAATGAAGACTGCACCTGAACCGGGTGAGTTTATAAGTGTCTCAGGAGAAGTCCTGGGAGAGCACACAGGTCTGCCTTTCTATA
>JACNKY010000123.1 GCA_014381795.1 Pseudomonadota bacterium
AACGAAGAGGACGGTAAAAATTAGTAGGTTTTCAACTGCATTGAACCAACGTGGATTCGACCAGAGACGAAAGTGCTGCTCAATACCCCAGAATTCGTAGCGAGGTAACATCTTTGACTTTGTGAGCGAAATATAAAAAGTCCAGAGAACGAAACCGTAGACAAACCACAGAATCACTGCAAATGAAGGTGTGATAACAATTTTTGGAAGGTTTTTCTGTAGCCAGTATAACATTAACAATTTTGATTATTTTTCTGTCTTTCAAACAAATAGAAACGCACCCTCCGGAGGAGATCAAACCTGACGGTTTGGGAGGGTGCGATTAAAAGATTCCCGTTAAAGGTAGTTATTAGGAATCCAAATTTACAAGGATGCCTTCACAGCTTCTACCAGGTTTCTGGCCGCTTCATGAGAAGACATGCTGGAATTGAAATGCTCTGTGACAACGTCCTGGATTGCTCCCTTTTGGGCGTTACGGAGCGCCATTCCATGAGCAAAGCTCGGTAGCAAGCCACCTGTCATAGCGGAATACTTCAGATCTGAAGCAGATCCCTTGGCACACATATCGAACTCGTCCATTGGGACGTCAAGCCGAGCAGGTATAGAACCCTTATAAATATTAAAAATTTTCTGGAAGTTCTTGCCCATTATAGAACTAGCAAGCATTTTCTGACCATCGACTTTGCTTTTACCTTTCATCCCGTAAAAAATGAAGCTGTCAACATTATAGAGATAGCCATGGTTTGAGGGAGTAGGCAGACAGTAGAAGTCGATTCCGGGTTTCAAACCAGCATTGGAAAATTCCCCTTTAGCCCAGTCACCCATAATTTGGAATGCAGCTTTACCGCTCATGACCATGCCTGTTGCTACGTTCCAGTCGCGTCCCGGCATACCTTTGTCCGTGAAACCCTGAAGTTTACGCATTTGGTCGAAAACCTTTACCATTGTTGAACCACCTAAAGCATCCATATCTAATTCGACTATAGCTTTTCGGTAAAATTCATTACCTCCTATTCCAAGCATTACTGCCTCAAATACTGTAGCATCCTGCCATGGCTGACCTCCATGAGCAAAAGGAATTATTCCTGCTGATTGTAACTTACTTGCAGCAGCATTAAATTCATCCCAAGAAGTTGGCATTTTTAGCCCATGGGCATCTAGAACCTTTTTGTTAGCCCAGAACCAGTCAATGCGATGGATGTTTACAGGAGCAGCGCAATACTTGGTGAACCCATCACATTTCATGTGATTTGCTACCTGAGAGCTTAATAATGAGTCCCAGTTTTCAGCAGTAGCCACTTCATGTATGTGATAAGGAGCTACTACTCCTTCATCATCATATTCCTGAATAGTAGGCCCTTTTATTTGTGAGGCTGTAGGAGGATCTCCTGCAACTATTCTTGCCTTAAGAGTAACATTTGCGGCATCTCCGCCACCTCCTGCAACAGGCATGTCTTTCCAAGTGCCACCTTTTTTAGCAAAATCGTCCTTAAGGACCTGCAATGCTTTGGCTTCACCTCCAGAAGTCCACCAATGCAGAACTTCAGCTTCTCCTCCAGCAAACGCCGGACTGGCAGCCATACCTGTTGCCAAAAGAAAACCTGCGGAAAGTTTTAATACTTGTTTGTACATATTTCCCCCTTATTCAAGGATGAAAGGTTTAAAAAACCGTCACATAACGGTTTCCATTTAAATATCGGATACCGACCACCGGCACCCGATTTTTCCGGCCATGATAGCCGAAAGCTTATAAAATCTGTTTATTGCTGATTAAAAAGTGATTCAAGTTTAAAATCATAGCTAGTATTTTCCGGATTCAAAAAACGGGAGTAGCGTTTAAAATCTACAAAATCTGGTTGAATTTTTGCCAGTCGCTTTTTTTGTGTTTCCCATTTAGGAGCTGTGACAATTCCCATTTTGGATCGCCAACGTAGTTTTATTTTCGCGAAATCACTACCGCTTAAATAATCATAAATCAATACCACTGCCCAACCACCCTCTAAAAAATGTCCTCCTATGCTGATAAACTGCTCTCCGGATCGTACTGCCTGAAGTCCTGACTGTGCCCAGTCAACTCCACCAATCAGGACATCTTTTCCGGGAATTATACCATGTTTTTTTGCTTTACGGATAACACCTTGAGCCATCACGTCACTGGCACTCCATATCAGTGTAACTTTCGGATAGCGTCTTGATAACATAGCATAACTGGTGGCTGCGCTTTTATCATTCCAATTAGCGGGTACAATCTGCCGCAAACGTATTTCAGGATAACTTAACACAACATGCTTCAGACCTTTGGTCCTTTGAATCGCAGCGTAATCTGAAACTATACCGGTGATGCCTACCATCTCCAACTGAGGAAAATTCTCTGTTGATCTCAACCGTAATCCTTCTTCAATCAAGGATTCCGCCAACATTGCACCAACTTCCTCTTCTGCCGGCAGTAGTTCTCCAATCCAGTGCTTGTATTTCCCCCTAGGCACTCCGACTGCTTCTTCTTCGGTGAATCCGGAATTTACCACAAAAGCCAGGACTTCTTGTTCTTCGATGATTTTTAAAAAAGTTTCTCCACCTTTTTTAAAATTGGGAAAAACCAAGATATCAGCACGTTCAGTTGATTTAGCCTCGGAAACTATTTGTTCCCGCATTTTCTCCAAGTTTCCTTCGGCATAATGAACTTTTAATTCCATACCAAAATCAAGCGTGGCTTTTTCCATAAAACCAATGAACTTCCCCCAAAATGGATCACCTTCACCACGGGGAGCAAAAAAAGCTAAGCGGTACGTTTCGTTCTGAGCAAGCTTTTGAACAGCAAACGCCGTTGTAGTGCAGATCCAGACTGTAAATAATAGTATGAAGAAACGGAATACAACCACCACTTTTAATTAGCTTAGTTTTACAACACATTAACTGCTTGCCGATACTTCATGTTTTCAAGCTAAGCTTTATCTTGTGTTTTTCATTTTCGGAGCTTTATCTGTTTTCAGGCTATAATTCACTACATAACATAATTTCAGTCAAGCTCTTTTTCTGGAAAAATCGGTAAAAACAGATAACTATATATCATTAAATCAATAAGTTATTAAGTCTGAAAATAAATAAAATTATTGTTGATTTTGTTGATAGAAGAGCAGTAAGGTGGTAATTCAAGAAAAATTGAAGAATTATGCAGTCAGTTGCAGGAGGTGTTTTTGAAACTCTTTGAGAGTTGATCTTAAGTTTTCAGAAACGGAAGATTCACCGCAAGCCAGGACGTAGCGTGCGGTTCTGGTGACATCTTTCCAGCGTGGTTTTTGCGGCACACTCGGAACACTGAGATAACGGTCAAAAGTACGTAAACGGAAGTAGCCCTTGTCGAGGTGAACTCTCCAGATTCCACTTTGTTCGGCTAATTCGATTTTGGTGGTACCGGTAGTCTCTTCCCAATGCTGAAGAGAACAGGTCATTAGTTGTACCAATAATTCACGCAGACGGTGACCTGCATCTTGTGTGAAAGCAGTCTGGATCGCATCATCGAGATTGCCTTGTAAAGTGGATAATTGTCTGGTGGTAAAGCGCAGTTCTTCCAGGAGATCGGCTAAGGCACCGGAAATGATTTCTCCACGGCTATCTTCAAGCTGCAAAGATTGCTTGTGAACAAAACTTAATTCTTCAAAAAAATCCCTAAGAGTTGATTCCATGATTTGTACTTTTGCCCGACCTGTCTGCAGTTCTTTGAGGAAATCTTCCTGCGGATAGCTGAATGCATCGACTTTCATGAAATTACTCTGTAATCTGTTTCAGGAATAATTGTAGCGGTTGGCATTGCCTCATTAATTTGCTGACTGTATCAAAGCTAAGGAATTTGACCTGTGACTGGATTTACAATACTGAATTATCTGGAGAAATGCGATGTTTATTTATCTTCATTGTAGCTGCATCTTATGAATACATTATTTAGCACTAGAAATCACCGTATTTTTGATCGGCAAACCATCAGCAGCAGGTTAATTATTTTTATCCTGTTAGCAAGTTCACTGATTACTTTGCTTGGCACAGCTTATCAGCTCTATACAGATTATCGACGTGATGTCGGACTGATAGAGGAGCGTATGGTCCAAATCCAAAGCAGTTATCTGCGCGGGATTGTCAATAGTTTATGGATGACAGATTTAAGGCAGGCGGAAGTTCTGTTGGAAGGTGTTGTACAGTTACCTGACATGGAGTACGTTGAAATTCAATCTCCAGAAGGTGTATGGCTCAAGTATGGTAAAGAGATAGAGGAACAGGTTTTAGAATACCGCTTTCCTTTACGCTATCTTCATCAAGCGGAAGAATTTGATTTAGGCGAACTGCGTATTCTGGCTTCACTGGATGATGTGTATGCTCGTCTTTGGGACAAGCTGCTGATTATTATACTGACTCAGGCTATTAAAACATTTTTGATTTCAGGCTTTATTTTAGTACTGGTCCAGTTGCTGATTACGCGTCACCTCGGCTCAATGGCTCGTTATGCACATGAAGTTACTCCGGAAAAACTGGACGCGCCTTTAATTTTACAGCGAAAACAACGCAACGATGAACTGAATGAAGTGGTTGTCGCGTTCAACCGTATGCGGAAAAGTCTGCAGGATTATTATCAACAGTTGAGGTCTGAACTTACACGTCGTACTGCTGCGGAGAATGAATTGCTGGATTACAAAAATAAGCTTGAAGAACAAGTAGTTGAACGTACAGATGAGTTGCGTACGGCTAACCAAAAACTGCTTGAAGAAATTAATGAACGTAGCCAGGCGGAAAAGAGGTTGACTGCTTCTTTACAGGAAAAAGAGGTACTGCTGCAGGAAGTACATCACCGAGTTAAAAACAATATGCAGATTATCTCGAGCATGTTACGTCTCCAATTCCGCAACATAAAAGATGAACATCTTGAATCACTGATGAGTGAGTTGCAGCAGCGTATTCACACAATGTCGCTGGTGCATGAAAAACTCTACCAGTCAACATCTCTCTCTCACATTGATTTACCTGATTTTATAAGACATTTGAGTCAAGAGTTACTTTCATCATTTGGTGTTTCTGCAGATCAGGTTTCACTGAAGTTGGATTTGGAACCGCTGACTCTGGATGTGAATTGTACTATTCCTTGTGGTTTAATAATCAATGAACTGATCACAAATTCGTTAAAATACGCTTTTTCAGAAGAGAGAAAAGGCGGAATAGAGATTCGACTAAAAATGCTGGAGAATCATCGTGTTTTTCTTTCTGTTTGTGATGATGGTCCGGGACTGCCGGCCGAAACAAATTGGAAGCACAACCACAGTACCGGAATACGTTTAATACATATTCTTTCTGAACAGTTAAAGGGAGAATATAAATTAAAAAATGATAACGGAACTTGTTTTGAACTGATCTTTCGGGAGGAAAATGAATAAGGGACGAATATTAATTATTGAAGACGAAGCGATCGTGGCGGACGATATTCTTTTTTGTCTTCAGGAAGCAGGTTATGTAGTGCCATTGGTTTGTTCTTCAGGAGAAGAGGCACTTGCGTCACTGGAAAAAGAGTCTGTGGATTTGGCGCTGGTTGATATTTTATTGGCAGGAAGCATAGATGGGATTGAAACTGCCAGACAACTGCGAATAAATTACCAACTTCCGGTGGTTTATCTGACATCTTTCACCAATGAATCAATCATTGAACGGGCAAAATCAACCACTCCAACAGGATATATTGTCAAACCGTTCAAACGTCGGGAATTGCTGGCTACCGTTGAAATGGCTCTCTACCGCGGTGAATTGACTGCGGATGCCTCAAACGCTTCAATACCTGCGATGAGCGAAAAATGGATTCTCAGTGCTTGGAGCAAATGTTTGAATCAATCGCTTGTTTCGGTAGAAAAAACAGCAGAATCACTTTCCGGAGAAGCATTAAACAGCTTGCTGATACAGAATCAAAAAACAGAAATGCTTGCCGCCCATTTACAATATTTTGCTGGCTTATCGTCTACAGATAATTGCGTCATGGACAAAGTGTTGTCTTTAGTGGAAAACCTGTTTCAGCTATATCATCCTGAACGTGATTTTGCATTCATCCTGGAGCAGGAAGTAGAGTCTATCCGTTGTATGCCGCTGCTGTTGCTGGAATCCTTGTTGTCTGCTCTTGATACTTTGGCCTGTAATGTTCCGGAAAGCGATTTGCTGCTCCGGGTTTCTATACCAGCCGAAACTGATTCGGAAAATTCTGCGGAAAATCTTCTAACTGAAAAACAATTTTGCTTTCAAATCAGGCTGAAAAGTTCACCGGGGGAAATTAACAAGATGCTGATGAATAAGCTTGAAACATCTTCGGCATTTGCGCAAATCCGGAAAACCTTCGAAAAAACAGGAGGTACAATGAGTAGCTTTTCCAGTGACTCGGAAGGGACAATGGGGATTAATTTTAATTTGCGGTCTATGCAGGAGCCCCAATCCGGAACATGAAGTCCGGACCGGGGATTTTTTCTGGAAGTTGTATTAGCGGAAGCGGACTGTGGTAAAAGCCTTACCTTTAATTTCAAATTCTTTGTAAGAACCTGAAGCCTCTCCTCCTCCGACCAACTCTACATTTGTTGCACCAACATAATCTACTGCTCCTCCACTTGCGAGGATACGCAGTGCTTTACCCAATTCACCAGGCATAATTTTTTCACCTGGAGTGTTGGCAACTGCCAACACATTTGAAGCAAGTGCTGCACGGTCAGTAGAACCTCCGGACTGCATGGCGAGCACGAGCAGTGCCGCTGCGTCATAGGATTCACCGGTGAAAGGTCCTCCAGCTTTGATTCCAGCAGTTTTAGCCATTTCAGCAAAGCTTGCAGCGCCTTTTGAATCAGTTCCGGGAACTGTTCCGAATGTTCCGGAAAGGTCACCATCAACGTTTGTCAACAAAGAATCACCAAACATTCCGTCTGCCAAAATGAACTTGTCGAAAGCTCCCGAATCTATGGATCCCTGGATAATGTGGCGGCCACCCTGATCTACGTAACCAAAGACAGCGAGCACATCAGCTCCGGAAGCGTCCAGTGCCCCAACTTCTGCAGAATAATCAGCTTTGCCATCATCATGAGGAACGACAGCACTCACTTTTCCACCAATGCCCTTATATGCATTTATGAATGAATCAGACAAGCCTTTGCCATAATCATTATTGGAGAAAGTGACAGCAACCGTTTTGATGCCACGCTCCAA
>JACNKY010000293.1 GCA_014381795.1 Pseudomonadota bacterium
CTTGGAGCCACGAGAGCAGTCAGTTATTATCGAGCATTACCATCCACTTAGTTCTAATCTTTGGAGTTTGTCTTAATATTTTGGAGAAGTCAACAATTCTCCAAAACCACCGAAATTTCGACCAGCTTCTTTTGAGCTGATCTTGAAACAGAGCAACCGGTTGTGCCCATTCTTTGAGTACAATCAAGCCATTGGCAGTCCTGCCTTGACCATACCTTCCAGCAGCACGTAGTTGATCATTGTCGGAGCGATTTTCTAGTAATCGCTGCTGTCCTTGATCTTGTGCAATGTCTCCTGATACTGTGCTATGGTACTTTAATTAATAATTTTCAAACAAAACCATTAGTTTAGATTCCGTTTAGCAGTAGTAACTTTTGATCTTCTGGGTGCGGCTTGAATCAGTTGGGATAAAGACTTTAAATCATTTTTCAAATCTTTTAGTGAAGGTCGTGCATTCTGTTGAGCGGACTTTTCTTCAACGTGGTTTGCTACTTTGTTGTCAACAACAATATTTTTCGAAGAGTATACTTCCCTTTGATGAATTTCAGTTGGTTTAAAGGCGGTATAATTCTGTTTAACCAATTGGCTAAGTTCAGGCGTTTTAGTTTCTGACTCAGTTTCCTCAAGTTCTTCCTGTTGCACCGAATCCATATTTTTCTTGGCTATTTCTATATCACTGGATTCCTGTACTTTTACCGTAGGCTGAACTCCTTCGTTTGATTCTGAATCCATGTTATCCGTGGCAATTACAACATCCGCAATTTCTGCACTTTCACCCATATCCGTGTAATCCGTTGCTATATCCATAGCAGTAACTTCTTCGGTTCCCTCCACATGAGTGTAATTAGAGGCTACAACAGTATCCGTAATTTCTTCTACAGACTCTGTATCAGCGTTTTCTGTGTAATCAGTTGCAATTTCGATTGCCGGAACTTCTTCTGTTTCCTCCACATCTGTGTAATCAGTTGCAATTTCGATTGCCTGAACTTCTTCGGTTCCCTCAACATCATTGTAATCTGAGGCTATAACAGTTTTCGGAATTTCTGCTACAGGCTCTGTAGCAAAGGTTTCCGAGTTATCAGAGGCTATTTCAGTACCCGTAAAATCTACAGTCTGATCCAGCAAATGTGCATAACGTTGTGTCATCAACGGCGATTTCTGGGTCAATAGTGATTGCAGAGTTTCAAGGTCGACCTTTCCGCTGGAAACGAGCTTTGTTGCATAAACATGTCTCAAACCCTGCAGCAATCTGAAATCATCTGGAAGTCCTGCATTTTTCCTAATTCTTAGCAGCGGTCTTTTACATTCAGTACGTTTTTTTCCACCACGTCCGGGAAAAACAAACTTGCTTGAACCTTCGACATGAGCATGTTCCGCTAAAACTTTTTCAGCCATTTCATTCAGTGGAATCGTTGGATGCTGAACGTTTTTTCCGGATCTGACTGTAATTATTTTGTTATAAAAATCAATATCACTCCAGCATAGTTCAAACAGCTCGCCACGTCTCATACCGGTATAGAGGACCATGCGGACTAAATTACTGACCTGCAAATCCGGATCTTCTTCTAAAACCCGCATAAGCTTCTGTAATTGATCGTGCGTCAATTCTTCAGTTTTTTGATTTTCGACTTTCGGCATTTCAAGCTTAAAGCTCAGACCACGGCAGTAATTCTTCTTGACAGCAAAGTTGGCAAGACGCCGCAAAAGCTCCAGCACATGACGTACAGTTGCCGGTTTTAAGCCTTTATTTTGCAAATTGTGTCTGAAACGCTCTACATCGCCATGAGTTACTACTTCCGGAGCTATGTCAGCAAAATCCAGTTCAAGGTAGTTCTTGAACCGGTAAATGTCATTTTCACGGCCTTTCAGGTCAGGACGGAGACGCAGATACTTTTCAAATATTTTGGAAAATGTCCAGAGTTGGCTTGCATTCAAGTCACTGTCATGCTGAAATTTACGCTGCTGAAATTCAGTTCCAGCCATTCTTTCAGCCCGTAAAAGACAAGCGATTTCCGCGTCCCAGCCTTCATTACTGTGTCCTGCCTTTTCTTCAACACTTTTTCCATTGCGTTTGTAACGAATAAAAAAGGATTGATTTTCATTAGCAAGTTTCACAAAATATACACCACTGAACTCAGTGCTGTGTCTGGTTTGTCTGGGCATTAAATACTCCGGAATTGATTAAAAAGTCTTACGTCAAAATTTAT
Source organism: Pseudomonadota bacterium (assembly GCA_014381795.1). Classification (GTDB taxonomy): domain Bacteria; phylum SAR324; class SAR324; order SAR324; family NAC60-12; genus Arctic96AD-7. Next base: position 2,208 of record JACNKY010000293.1, read on the forward strand.
CCCCCCAACTCTTCCCCCATTATTTTATGGCAGAACTGAATTATTAAAGGTGATAATTAAGAGAATATGATTAAACAAGCCACTAAAATATAAGCATAATTTTAATTAAGGGTGCAATTTTCATGACATCATGTACGCCTGATTCACAACCCCGAGCTCATGAATGAGATTTAATTTATAAACATGTTTATTATTAGTTAGATAGCAATACGTTTCTGTTTAATTATTTTATTAACTCATTATTGTGACTCGGGCTGTAAGAAACTGTTAACTTTTCTGTCTTTTCATTTTCATCGGCAAAGTTTAGCCTATTACGCTGACGATATTTTAAAAATAAACTTAATCATAATTTTTTGCAGGAAGGGAACTAATGACAAAACCAATTTCGATTCTTGGAATTTTTGTGGCGGACCTTACATTTCGCACAGATCGGATGCCACTCAAAGGTGAAACCTTCATCGGAAACTCATTCAAAATTGGTCCCGGAGGAAAGGGTTCAAATCAGGCTGTAGCTAATCGTAGAGCGGGTGCTGAGACCATTTTCATTAGCAAAATAGGCAAAGACACATTCGGCGAAATGGCAATGAAGCTTTATGCAGATGAAGGCATCAATGCAGAATATGTCTGGGAAATTGCTGATATGGCCACAGGAGCCGCTTCAATCGTAGTCAACGAAGAAACCAGTGAGAACGTGATTATTGTCGTTCCAGGAGCCGCAGACGCGATGGTACCGGACGATTTGGATGCGGCAGAGGCGGGAATTGCAAAATCTGCTTTTTTCATGGCATCCCTTGAAGTTCCGATTCCTGTCATGCAGCGAGGTCTGGAGGTAGCTAAAAGAAATGGAATACCCACAATTCTCAATCCGGCTCCAGCGGCTATTCTTCCTGATGAGGTTTACGGACTTTCCGACTATTTTACACCAAACGAAACCGAAGCGGCCATGCTGGCCGGAATTTCCGTGGAAACCGTTGAACACGCTGAAGCTGCGGCAAAAATATTTTTGGAACGTGGAGTTAAAACCGCGGTAATCACTCTTGGCGAACTTGGAGTTTATGTACGTAATGCGGAAATCAGTCAACATGTACCTTCATTTGACATGGGCGAGCAAGTGCTAGATACTACGGGAGCTGGAGATGCTTTCAACGGCGGATTTGCCCATGCATTGGCAGAAGGAATGTCGCTGATAGAGGCCGTGCGTTTTGGATCGGCGACAGCCGCCATTTCAGTCACACGCCTTGGAACTGCTCCAGCAATGCCTTTTAACAACGAGATTCTGGACTTACTTAAAAAATAATTGGGAAAAATATACGCTATCAAGGCAAATTGTCAAAATCAGAGGAAGGTGTTGCTGTCTCTGGTACTGGATTGCCAGGATGTTGCTCATAAAGTGCAACAGAAGAAGCTTTGGAAAATATTCAAGATGCCATAACTGGCTATTTATAAGTTGTTGATGAGCTTACTAAAGTTTGATGCAGCCGAATACGGTCCTAAATCCGTGTCATTTAGAGCGAAGCGATAAATATTGAAAAAGCGACCACTTATTATCATTAATATTATCCCTTCGCACGGAATGACAATTAGTAGCTTTCAAACTTAAAACTAGATAATCAGACTCAACCATTGAAGAGTTTAAAAAACAAATTTAAGGATTATTTTGACTAACTCCACACATCCCAGAAATCCAGGTATCTCGTTAAACTTAGACTGGTTGGACAGCGTGCAGATGAACCGTAGCGCGCTTGAGAGACGTTGCGAAACCATGACGAAACGCCGCAGCATCAAAAAAGAATGGCAGGCCGCATGGCTGCTGAAAAGTTTGCGTTGCATGGATCTCACCACACTTTCCAGCGATGACACTCCGGACCGTGTACGACGTCTTTGCGCTAAAGCACGTCAGCCCTTGCGTCTAGAATTGATCGAAAGTTTGGGGTTGAAAACGCTAAAACCGCGAGTCGGTGCAGTCTGTGTTTATCATGCTTATGTTGAAACAGCAGTTGATGCTTTGAAAAAAACCGGAATTCCGGTGGCAGCGGTATCTACTGGATTTCCGCACGGATTGAATTCCATGCCTCGGAGAATTGAAGAAATAAAGGATTCCGTGGCAGCAGGAGCTGAGGAAATCGACATTGTCATTACACGCGCTCATGTGTTTTCCGGAAACTGGAAAGCGCTTTATGCTGAAATTTCCACCTTCCGTAAAGCATGCGGTGATGCACATCTTAAAACTATTTTAGGAACAGGTGAACTGGGAACTTTCCGTAACGTAGCAAAAGCCAGTCTGGTCTGCATGATGGCCGGTGCTGACTTCATCAAAACCTCCACTGGAAAAGAAAGTGTGAATGCGACTCTTCCAGTGAGTTTGGTCATGCTCCGGATGATTCGTGAATATTTTGAAAACACAGGATTTTACGTCGGCTTCAAGCCTGCTGGCGGAATCCGTACAGCCAAACAGTCACTGGATTGGCTGGTTATGATGAAGGAAGAACTGGGACGGGAATGGCTTGAGCCAGACTTGTTCCGTTTTGGCGCCAGCGGTTTACTGACTGATATTGAACGCCAACTCGAGCACTTTGTTACCGGACGTTATTCAGCTTCACATCGACAACCCACAGCATGATGAGTCATTCCAAAACAAATTGGGGAAATGCACCATTTACTGCAAAGATATGCTCAAGCAGTAGTGTGCACGTTGGAAATCCTTCTTGTAGCTACATGAGCAGAAACATTATGAAGAAAAATAGAACAGAGCTACTCTGGGCAAGCACTTTGAAAGTTTAAACTAAAATACTGAAAACTAAAATTTTAATGAACATCACAGACATTTACGAAACTATGGAATACAGTCCTGCACCTGAAAGTCCGGATATAGCACTTGAATGGCTTAAAGAGCGTAAAGCTGAATTTGGACTTTTCATCAATGGAAAATGGTGTAAAGCCAAGTCTGGAAAGGTTTTCGGAACTGATAATCCTGCCACTGGAGAAAAACTGGCCGCGATTTCTGCAGCAGGTAAAAGCGATGTGGATTCCGCCGTGAGTGCAGCAAAAATGGCATTTCCTGGATGGCAAGAACTTTCTGGACATGAACGAGCGCGCTATCTTTACGCACTCGCCAGACAGATTCAGAAACACGCACGACTCTTTGCTGTACTTGAAACAATGGATAACGGCAAAACGATTCGTGAAACACGTGACATCGACATTCCGCTGGTGATCCGTCACTTTTATCATCACGCAGGTTGGGCACAGTTGCTGGAAAGCGAGTTTCCGGAACACACTGCAATTGGTCCGGTTGGTCAAATCATTCCCTGGAATTTCCCATTACTGATGCTTTCGTGGAAAGTTGCTCCTGCTTTAGCAGCCGGAAACACCGTGCTCTTAAAACCCGCGGAATTCACCTCACTAACCGCCCTCCTTTTTGCGGAAATTTGCGAACAAATCGGCTTACCGCCAGGAGTGTTTAACGTCGTAACCGGTTCCGGAGAAACCGGAGCTATGCTGGTTGAACATCCAGATCTGCAGAAAATCGCCTTTACCGGTTCGACGGATGTCGGCCGAATAATCAGGGAAGCCACAGCGCATACCGATAAAAAACTGACGCTCGAACTTGGCGGCAAATCGCCGTTCATCGTTTTTGAAGACGCAGACCTGGACAGCGCTGTTGAGGGCGTAGTGGACGCAATCTGGTTTAATCAGGGTCAAGTCTGTTGTGCGGGTTCACGTTTGCTGGTGCAGGAAAGTGTTGCCGAAAAAGTGATTGAACGCTTGAAAAAACGCATGGCGAAATTACGGGTCGGCGATCCATTGGACAAAAGCATGGACATGGGCGCAATCATCGCTCCAATCCAAAAGGAGCGTATCCAGAATCTGGTTGAACAAGGCAAAAAGGAAGGTGCCGAAGTTTGGCAGTGGCAGGGTAAATTACCACATAATTCGGGAAAATCCGGAAAGTCCGGAGGCGGATGTTATTTTCCACCTACTTTTTTAACAAACGTATCACCGGCATCAACGGTGGCGCAGACTGAAATTTTCGGACCGGTTTTGGTTTCCATGACTTTCCGCACTCCGGATGAAGCGGTGATGTTGGCCAATAACAGTGCTTATGGATTGTCCGCGAGTGTCTGGAGCGAAAATATCAATCAGGCCCTGCACGTTACTCCAAAGCTCAAGTGTGGCGTAGTTTGGATCAACTGCACAAATCAATTCGATGCCGCAGTCGGATTCGGTGGTTACCGCGAAAGCGGCTACGGTCGTGAAGGTGGCCACGAGGGAATGTTTGCATATCTCAAAAAGAAGGAATCCGGAATTCCAACAGAAGAGTTACGTATTACTGTGCCGAAAGTAAAGACTGCAGAAAATTCTGCTTTATCGCTGGACCGCACGGCAAAACTTTATATCGGAGGAAAACAGACACGTCCCGACTCAGGTTATTCACTGAACGTTGTGAATGCAGACGGTTCACTCGCTGGAGAAATAGCTCACGGCAACCGCAAAGATATCCGGAATGCCGTTGAAGCGGCCCATAAAGCTTGCGGATGGCAGAGCAGTACTCCGCATTTACGGGCGCAAATTCTCTATTTCCTCGCTGAAAATCTGGAAACGCGTGGTGAGGAATTTCAAAACCGAATTATGAAGTTGACAGGTGTGTCCAAAAAACAGGCTGGACATGAAGTAGAAACGGCTGTAAGGAGTATTTTCAGCTATGCGGCTTTAGCAGATAAACACGAAGGACTGATTCATCAACCGCCGATGCGTGGACTTGCGCTGGCTTTAAACGAACCGATTGGTGTGCTGGGACTTGTCTGTCCTGATGAAGCACCGTTATTGGGAATGCTCTCAATGCTGCTACCAGCGATAGCGATGGGGAATACAGTGGTGCTTGTGCCTTCACGGCCATTTGCTCTGGTAGCCACGGATTTTTATCAGGTGCTGGAAACCTCAGATGTGCCTTCCGGAGTGATTAACATTGTTAGCGGAGATGCAGA
>JACNKY010000160.1 GCA_014381795.1 Pseudomonadota bacterium
GTGGAGGGCCGTTAGGTCCGTCCGGGAAGTTTAGTCGATTATTAAACCATGGAGGAGAGTTTGGCGCTGCCATTTGGTTGGCAAGCATGTGGCATAATTCATCATAAAATGCGCGGGCGTGTTCTTCTGTATCAAAGTAGTTGTTCTTAAAACCCCAATAAGTCCAGCAGCCGGCAAGCCGGTGAAAAACCTCACGTGCGTCAGTTTCCGAAGTGGTGGAATCATCTCCGGAAGTTTTTGCTTCTGCGGCTTCCTGTTCCTGCTTTGCCTGATCATGTAGAGAAGGTTGCAGCCATGCGGGGATTCCTCTTTCTTTGGCTACTTTGAGATGTTTGGGGATTCCGGCTTTGCGGAAATATTTCTGGGCCATGATGTCAGTTGCTACCTGAGACCAATCTGTTGGTACAGAAACTTTTTCCCACTCTGAGACTACTGAGCCGTCAGGATTGCGGATGATGGAACTGCGGTTTTCAAATTCCATCGACTGATATGGACTCTCACCTTCCATGGTGAAGAGGCGTTTAATTTTCATGTATGCCTTTTAGTGTTTTGTATTATAAAATAAAAATGAAGTTTAGCCAATCCATGGTTTCCTTCACTGATTAAAGTATACTTAAAACGCGTAAAACTTAAAGGCCGGATTTTTAAATTTAATCCAGTATTCTTTATGCAATAATCATGAAAATATTGCATAGTTTGCCGTCCTTTGGAAAAATCAATCCTGGACTGCGCAAAAAAGCTTGTAACTTAAGTATTTTAGCTTCACATAATTATCAATAAATCACATACTCATGTGCTCTATTGATATAAATATAAATCGTTATATCAGTGAGATAACATCTCTTTTGGAACCGTACAGTAGAGAATATTTGTGCTATGCAATAACTTCAGCCATAATGCATACACTGACAAAATCTCTAACTTGATCTGGGTTTGATAATGTAGTTCAACTGGCTCATAAAATCAACAAAAAAGTTCTCCTGTTATATCAAAGATCAACAAATAGATTACTGATATTTAAACTAAAAAAAATGAAATTAGCACACAAAAAGCCAAAAAAAAATAGTCCTGTGCCTGCCGTCTATCTTCATATTCCTTTTTGCAGGCATATTTGTCCTTTTTGTTCTTTTGCTGTTAGACGCGACAGAGTGGAATTGCATGAAAAATATATTCTTGGAATGTTTGATGAAATAACTCGACGTGCTGCATGGTTGGAGGAAAAAAAGCAGATTAATCGAGAACTAAAACTTTCAGGGCCGAAATTGCTTGAGTCTATATATTTTGGTGGAGGTACACCATCCAGTCTCAAAATTCCGGAAATTGAGTTGTTACTGAGTCAAGTCAGGAATTGTTTCCCTTGCTCTGATCAACTAGAAATTTCCTTTGAAATGAATCCTGAGGATGTGAATCCGGATTATCTCAGTGGTCTTGCGGAAATAGGCGTAAACCGGCTTAGTTTGGGAGGTCAAAGTTTTCAGACATCAACTTTAAAGAAGTTGGGACGGTTTCATTCCGGCTTAGAATTACGGCAAGCGCTCAGGGCGATTGCTGATTCAGCAATTGATAATTGGAACCTTGATCTTATGTTTGGTATTCCTGAACAAAGTATTTTGATGTTCAGGACAGATGTTGAGGAAGCGCTTTCCTATTATCCTTCACATATTTCATTATATGGACTGGAAATTCATGAAAAAACACCATTTGGGCAAAATGAGCAGATCCGTAAATGGGACTCAGAACATCAGCAGCAATTCGAAGAAATGTATTTGTGGGCAACTGAACGACTGGAAAAAGCAGGTTTAATTCAATATGAAGTTTCGAATTTTTCCATAAAAACTAAGGAGGGCCGTAATAACTTACTGGTCTGGTCCGGAAATGAATATTTAGGTTTCGGAGTTGGGGCACACTCATATTTAAGTCAAACTCGCTGGGGCAACAAGTGTTCACTAAATACGTACCTCAAAGATCTTGAGCATAATAGCTGGCCGGTTGATTTTGAAGAGCATTTGCAGGTGAATGAGCAGGCTGCTGAATCTTTGATGCTGGCTTTACGACAGCCTAAAGGAGTAAATATAGAGCAATGGCAGAAACGTTTTTGTCTGCAGTGGAAAAAACAGCAGCTTGATCTCGTCAACGAACTTTGTGCTGCAGGAAGAGCTTTCTGGAAAGGTCAGTACTTATGTTTGACAGCAAAAGGAATGTTGCTCGCAGACAGAATCACAGTGGAACTAATGCCTTAATCACACATAAAATAAGAAGAAAGTAGATTATTTTCATAATTATTATAAAGTTTTTTTTAAGGTGGCCGAAAAGCAAGACAAGGGTTTTACCCGCTGGTTAAATAAAAAGAGTCAACTGCCTGCGGAAGCCTAACACAGGATTAATTATTGGAGAATAAAATGAGAATTCGAAGCAATGCAACTTCTTTGAACACATTACGTCACTCAGAAAATAATTTAAAATCAGTAGAAAATTCAATAAAAAAATTAAGTTCTGGAACAAAAATAAATAGTGGTGCTGACGGACCAGCTACATTAATTGCCTCTGAACGTATGAGAGGGCAAATAGCTGGATTGAGACAGGCTCACAGTAATAACGCAAGTGCTGTTGCCATGTTTCAAACGGCAGAAGGAGCTTTAAGTGAGTTCAGTAGTATATTGCTGCAACTAAAACAGCTCTCAGTTCATGCTGCAAACGAAGCGGTAAACGATGATGCCATGCTGGCTGCAGATCAACAGGAAGTGGATAATATGATTTCCACTCTTGATCGAATTGGAGGCACAGCGACGTTTAACGGAAAAAGTCTACTTGATGGTAGTTTAGGAGCAACCGGAGCAGCAGTAGGTGATAATGTGCGTTTCGTGAGTGCTAAAACATCGACTAAAGATTCTCCAACAGAAGGTTATGAAGTTGATATTGTACAGGTTGCAACCCAGGCTTATAAAAGAGGTAGTGTTCCTTTGACAGTAAATAATATTGGTGAAGGAGTAACCATCTTGTTAAGTGAAGGCGGTCGGAATGTTGAAATAGACACAAAAATGGGTAAGGAGAAAGAAAACATTGAGGAGATTTTAGCAAACCACAAGCAGTTTCCCGCACGCTTTCCTGCAGATCAGGCATCTGTGGATATTCGTGGAGTAGTTATGCAAAGCATTAAAGAAGGAATTGCAGAAAGTGGTTTGGCTTTAGAAGCATTTGAAACTCCTGAAAAAGCACTTTACATTCGGCACAAGAATTTTGGCTCAGAGTCTAATTTTTCAGTTACTTCTAACATTTCAGGGTTATTGACAAAAAATGCAAATATTGCAGAATTATCTGAAGCAGGTTTGGATGTGGCAGGTAGAATAGGTGGAACATTTGCGAGTGGTAATGGTCAGTATTTAACAGCAATCGAAGGTGCCTCACCGGCTAAGGGTATCACAATACAGTTTGATCGTACAATTGGACTGAAGGAGGTACCGGTAAAAAATGAACAGGGAGATGTGATCGGTACAGAGTTTATCGAAGAGTCACAGGCCGAAATAGTCGGCTCTCCAGATAATCCACGTATAGAAGGATTTGTTCACTTGTCACAACAGACAAAAAATGTGAGCCTCGGACCTGAACCCGGGATGGAAGACGGTTTCTCTTTTAAGAACATCCGCACGAGTAATCTGGGTCAAGGAGTGGAAAATGAGAGTGAATATAGAAGTCTATTTGATATTGATGTTACCAGCGTACAAGGTGCAAACGATTCAGGCAGACTTATAAATAAAGCGATAGACGAAATATCAACTTACCGTGCTGAAATTGGGGCTTTCCAGAAAAACGTAGTTGAAAGTAATCTTAATTCATTGAGAATTAATGATGAAAACATTACCCAAGGTGAGTCAACGATACGTGATACGGACATGGCAGCAGAGATGTCAAAATTGACAGGCAGTCAGATTTTACTGTCAGCCAGCCAGTCCATGCAGGCACAAGCGAATCAGTTACCGCAAAACGTTTTGCAACTGCTGCAGAATTAAGCTTCAGGCTGGTGAAAAAATTCCAGCCTAAAGTTCTGCTTTAGAACTTACTAAACTCCCAAATAGCGATGTTGGATTTCTTTGTTTGTGCTCAAAAGTTTTGAGTCACCTGTCCAGACAACACGTCCCTTTTCAATAATATAATGCCTGTCAGCGAAGCGGGTTAAAGCTTCAATGTTTTTGTCTACTACAAGAATAGACTGTCCCGAAGATTTTAAGCCTTTCAAACATTCCCAAATTTCCATTCTTATTAAAGGAGCAAGACCTTCGGTAGCTTCGTCCAAAATCAATAGTTTAGGGTTTGTCATCAGGGCTCTGCCGATGGCGAGCATTTGTTGTTCTCCTCCAGAAAGTTGATTACCCATGTTTTGTGTACGGTCTGGCAGACGCGGAAAGAGTTCAAAAACACGTTCCAGAGTCCAGGGATGTTGGTTTTTTAAACGGTTAGAGGCAGTTGCTACGAGGTTTTCGACTACGCTCAGATTTGGAAAAATCTGTCGACCCTCCGGAACCAAACCCATTCCGGCCCTTGCAACACGGTATGCAGGCCATTCACGAACATGATTTCCGTCAAATATTATTTCACCGGAACGTGCTTTTACCAAGCCCATGATAGAATGAATGGTGGTTGTTTTACCCATGCCGTTACGTCCCAGTAATGTCACCACCTCACCATCATTTACCTGCAGATCAACACCAAACAGCACCTGACTCTGGCCGTATGCAGTTTTAACTTTTTTAAGTTCAAGCACCTACTTCCTCCTCACCAAGATATGCGGCCTGGACTTCCGGATGTTTACGGATGGCTTCCGGAGCATCTGTAGCAATTCCTCGTCCATAAACCATAACAGTGATTTGGTCTGCAAGTGTAAAAACAACATCCATATCATGTTCAATCAACAGGATGGTCAATTTCCGTTTCAGTCCCTGAAGTATTTCAACCATGGCTTTTGCTTCCTCTGGACCCATGCCGGCCATCGGTTCATCCAGCAGTAGCATTTTAGGACGTGTTGCCAGTGCCATTGCAATTTCAAGTTGACGGTGTTCTCCATGAGAAAGTTGTCCCGCCACGATGCCGGCACGTGCTTCCAAACCCACTTGCTTTAAAAAAACTAAAGCAGGCTCACGTAAAACAGGATCCTTTCGGGCGTCTTTCCAAAAATGAAAAGAATGTCCGGCATGTGCTTGTACTGCCAGGGCAACATTGTCCCATGTGCTCATGTCTGGAAAAATATTTGTAATCTGAAAAGAACGAGCTAAACCGAGTGCAGAACGAAGATGAACAGGAATGTCCGAAATATCTTTTCCGTCAAAGATTATGGTTCCGGAATCTGGTTTTGTTTCTCCGGTGATTTGCCTGATCAAAGTTGTTTTCCCTGCACCATTTGGACCGATAACCGCGTGTAGAGTTCCTACCTCAACCTCAAAAGAAAGATTGTCTGTGGCGAGTAAACCACCAAATGATTTGATCAGTGAATTTACTTTCAACATTTCAGTCTACCTTCGTATTCTTTTTGAGGGAAAATTGAAGCCACCAGCGGTCCAAAGCCACCAGCATTCCGTCAATACCTCCGCGTGCGAAAATGACTATCAGCCCCAGCATTGGGCCAAAAAACAATTGCCAATATTCGGTAATACCTGATAGCAGTTCTTCCAGTAGAAGAAAAGCTACTGCACCAATCACTGGGCCAAAAAGTGTTCCTATTCCTCCCAATACTGTCATAATGATCAAATCACCAGAGCGCGTCCAGTGCATAACGGCAGGACTAACGAAATCAGTCTGATTGGAAGATAAAACTCCGGCTAATCCGCAAATTGCTCCAGCGATCACAAAAGCCACCAGGCGGTAGCGAAGAACAGGAAAGCCAATAGATTTCATTCTTTGTTCATTAGACTTTGTTCCGCGTAAAGTCATGCCGAAACGTGAATTTGTTAAACGGTGGGAAAGGTACAAACTTGCCAGTAAAAAAGCAAAGTTGAGATAATAGAGAGAGTTGTCATTTGAGAGGTCGAGTAAACCTGAGAAATCACTGCGCATATAAAGACTTAATCCGTCATCACCGCCGTAGTTTTCACTACCGACTGCAATAAAATAAAACATCTGAGAAAACGCCAGCGTAATCATAATGAAATAAACTCCGTGCGTCCGCAAAGAAATAGCTCCAATAACCAGCCCTGCCAGGGCAGAAACTGCTACGGCAATGCTCAAGTGAGCGAAACCGTTACCCATCCACTCCACACCGTCTTCAACCGCGTGAAAAGTACCAATTCCGACAACGTATGAACCAATTCCGAGGTAAACAGCATGTCCAAAACTTACCATTCCTCCAAAGCCTAAAATAAGATTTAGACTTACTGCTCCAATTGAAAGAATCAACATGCGTGAAAACAAGACAGTGTAGAAAGGTTCATCGATACTGTCAGCGATTAATGGGACAGCGCCTAAAGCAAGCATCAATAGTGTGATAATGTAGATACGGGGAGAGAATTTCATCTACGCTCCCTTAGGCGGGAAAAGTCCCTGAGGCTTAATTGCCAGAATGAGAGCCATCAAAATATAAATCAGCATTGATGAAATGGCGGGAGCAGCCGTGTCTGCAATATCGTTGGACACAAAAAGTCCTAAAATATCAGGTAGAAAAGAACGGCCGACTGTATCTATAAAACCTACTATCAGAGCTGCTACAAATGCTCCACGAATAGACCCGACTCCACCAATTACAATTACCACAAAAGTAATAATCAATATCCCTTCACCCATCCCAATTTCTACGGTCATTATCGGGGCGGCCATCATTCCTGCTAAACCGGCGAGTGCTGCTCCAAGTCCAAAGACTAAAGTGTACAGCAGGTTGATGTTTACTCCGAGTGCACTCACCATTTGACGATTACTGGCTCCCGCACGGATCAGCATCCCAATTTTTGTCTTCGAAACTAGCAGATAAAGTAAAAAGGCCACCATGATTCCTACCGCAATAATAACCAGTCTAAATGCAGGATAACGAATACCGAAAAATAGTTCAACACTACCGCTGAGCAACTCAGGAAGTGGAATGTCGAGACCGATAGGCCCCCAGATAAGTCTGACAAATTCATTGAAAAAAAGAATTAGACCAAAGGTCGCCAGGACTTGATCAAGGTGACTGCGTGTATAAAGTGTACGTAAGGCGA
>JACNKY010000297.1 GCA_014381795.1 Pseudomonadota bacterium
TGGAGGAGGGAATGGGGAAAGCGCGGAGCAAAAATTATGGTGACTTCCTGAAGAATTTGAGTGATAAAACTTTACTCATTGTTTGGTGTGGAGGAACGAGAGGACAACCCTTTTTAAAGCTGAGCATCTTTTGACTGCAGACTACCACGGATGTTGAGTAAAAGACTTGTAAAAAACAGGGCTACCACAAGAGAAGTACCGCCGTAACTTATGAAAGGAAGTGGCAAACCCTTAGTTGGAAGCAGGCCGACAACTACAAAGAGGTTAAGGATTATTTGCAGACTGAGAATTGTAGTTGCACCAAAAGCGAAGTGTTTTCCAAATGCATCCTGAGCATTCCACGCAATCCAGTAACCACGCCAAATAAAAACAACAAACAGAATGATCAGTACACAAACCCACAAAAATCCTAATTCTTCCCCAATGATGGCAAAAATAAAATCAGTGTGAGCATCAGGAAGAAAAAGTCGTTTCTGCAGACTCTCACCTAGTCCTCTTCCAAGCCAGCCTCCTGTTCCAAGTGCAATGAAGGATTGAATAATTTGGAATCCTGAATCATACGGATCATCCCAAGGATTCAAAAAAGCTAACATTCGCCTTACCCGATAGGTGTGTGAAGCAATCAGTAAACCCCCTATAATTCCTACACCGATGAGGCTGGTGAAAATATGAACAGGTCGACCCCCACCCACGTAGAGCATCAGCAAAACTGTAGTAGCTATCAAAACAACTGTCCCAAAGTCCGGTTGCAACAGGACTAGGAAAAGGTAAATTCCAGTGACAATGAAGTTTGGTGTTAACCCGCGGAAGAATGAAGACAGTACTTCCTGTTTACGCTCCAGATAAGAAGCTACGTAAATAATCAACACCACTTTCAGCAATTCAGCAGGCTGTAGACTGAATGAACCCATGCGTAACCAGCGGCGTCCACCTTTAACTTCGTGTCCTATTTCAGGAATCAAAACAAGGATCAGTAATACCAACATGCCCAGCATAAACCAGATAGAATACTGCTGCCATTTGTGATAGTTAACAATCAGCGCTACTCCCATCACGGCAAGCCCAACCAACATGTGAATCAGGTGTTTGTACAAAAAGTATTGACCATCATTGTATTGAAGATCAGCATACACGCCACCTGTGCTGTAAATCATTACTGTACCCCAGGACAGCAAAAACAAGGTTGCTCCAATCAGAGGTAAGTCATAACGGGTATGCATATTTTAGCAGGGAAAAGAGTGCGTTCTCTACAGAACAAAGTAAAATTTTACGTTGAGAAAATTAGCTGAAAGACTGACCAGACTGATTTAATTACAAACAATAAAGTATATCGTTGATCTTAAGAAGATTCAAATGCACATTTCATGAGTTTTTGAGCTAAAGCCTCAAGTTGCTGCGGATTTTTCTCACGATCCGTAAATATTTCGATAACCGCAGATTTTTTTTCACTAACAGCTTGTCGATAATCTTTTACAAAACCAGTGATCGAATCAGGTCTAAAATAATTCAAACCAAACATTTCAGCAACTGACAGGAAGTCATTGGAGTGGGGTGTGCCAAAAAAAGTTTCGAAAATGTCAGTTTGCCGGGCTACAGGCAGGAATGAAAAAATACCGCCACCGTGATTATTGAGTAAAACTACTAAAACCGGCTCAGTAGAATCCGCGAGCAGTTTGAAAGAATTTAGATCGTGCATAGCGGACAAATCGCCTATCAGCAGGCTTACTGGACGTTGAAGACCTGAGGAATATCCGCAGGCGGAAGCGATGAGACCGTCAATCCCGCTGGCACCTCGGTTGAGGGCCGTTGGAACGTCTGCTCCTTTTCCGGATCCAAGCATATCCACCGCTCGGACAGGAATGCTGTTGCCGATAAAAAATCCATGAGTTTCAGGAATTATTTCAGTCAGTCTGCGTGTTAAAGCAAAATCATCAATCTCCTTTTTTTCAGAATTTAAAGGAAAATGCTGTTCCAACATAGTTTCAACTTTTTCAGAAGCCTGGAGCCACTGCAGTGTTTTTAAGGGAATGTCTTCGGCTCTTTCTTCAAGTTGCAATTTACAGACGAGTTTCTCACAAAATTCTGTGATTCCACTTTCAATTCTCCAGCGGAAATTGTGTGACTGATCGTGGCGTTCAGTATGGTCTGCGATCCAGACCATTTCTGCTGCCGGATTATTTTCCCAATGAGTGAGCCAGCGTTTCGATGTCGGAGGAAAGCCGATGTGCCAAACTGCTTCAATATCCCAGTCTACGGCATCCAGATCCTCGATTAACAATTGATCATAATACGTGATCCTGTTCGGACAATTATCTCCCAGACGCAAACCGGAAGTGACATCTGCAAAAACTGGCCAGGCTAACTCTTCCGCAAGTTTTCTGAGGGAATCGAGGGAATCCGCAGGAACTCGCCCAATGCTTAGAATTCCGGATTCCGGGCGGTTTTTTAACAAGTCATATATTTCATCGTTTGGCAGAACTTTGTTGAAAGTCGTATTCCGGACATATACCTTTTGTTCCACAATCTTATCAATTTTACTGATTGTTTTGTTTTCGTCATTTTCGAAAAATGGTTCGCGGAATGGAAAATTCAACTGTACCGGTCCGGACACGGGTTGCAGTGTTTTGGTTACTGCATGGTCAATCGTGGAAAGTAATGCTTCAGTCTTGAATTCCGGACAAGGGCAACCAGGGTCAAAAAACCAGCGGACGTGTGTTCCAAAAAGAAAAGTTTGGTTGATGGCTTGATTGGCTCCGGTGTCACGCAGTTCAGGGGGGCGATCGGAGGTCAGCAACAACAGAGGGATTTGCTCAACAGAAGCTTCGATAACCGCTGGCAAATAATTTGCTGCGGCAGTTCCGGATGTGCAAATCAGCACTGCCGGACGCCCACTCGCACGGGCATGACCGAGGGCGTAATAAGCAGCAGCCCGTTCATCGAAGAAGATAACAGATTTTGCACGCGGATTTTTTGCGACTGCGACGGTTAAAGGTGTGGAGCGTGATCCAGGAGAAATACAAAAACATGCCGTATTGTTCCGCACCAATTCTTCAATAATCAGTTCTCCCCAACGTTCATTCAAGTTCACGATCGTCCCAATAAATGTTGCCAACTTTGGAGTTTGTCTTCAATCTCCCTCCATTCTTCTTCCGGAACTGAGCCTTCAACAATTCCTGCTCCGGTAAAAATTCTCAATGTGCGCCCGCATAATAATCCAGATCTAATTCCTACGGCAAATTCCGCCTTACTACTGCTGATCCAGCCAACAGGCCCTGCATACCATCCTCGGTCAAAAGGTTCCAGCTTTCGGATAAGTGCCCGGGCCTTTTTATCAGGTGCGCCTGATACCGCAGGTGTCGGGTGAAAAGCAGGCAGCAAATCGGAATCATTGATCTCCTCACGCAAGACTCCCTGCACCTTGCTTTGCAAGTGCTGAACATGTCTCAGTGGGAGACGTTCCAAATAACTTAAGCGTTCAGTTTTCCGGCAAAACTGCTGTAGTAAACTTTCCATACGTTCCAGAACCATCAAATGTTCTCGCTGCTCTTTTTCACTTTCACGAAGCTCTGCAGCCAATCTTTCATCTTCTTCCAGAGTTTGACCGCGGGGACGTGTACTGGCAATGGCTTCACTTTCAATTTTACTTCCTGATCGTCTGTAAAGTAACTCTGGTGTGATCCCCAAAAATGCTTGGTGCGGAGTAAGTTGAAAGCAAAAATGAAAAGCTTGTGGCGCTTGACGTCTCAGTTGATGCAGGAGTTCAGTCGGATCATAGTCTCGAGCCAAACTGAAAACAGCAGCACGTGCAAGTACAACTTTGTCTAATTTTCTTGAAGAAATATTTTCAAGACCTTGTTCAACCAGTCGGCACCATTGACGATATTCAGGCAGGTCATGACGTTCCAGTCGGATCAAAGGACTATCCGGAATCGAAATTTCTTCCACACGAACGGACTCTAGCATTTTTTGCAAAATCTGCAGTTTCTCGTGAATATCTTCTCCGTAATAGATATGACAGGCCAGCATCGCTTTTTCATCAACAACGCTTAATTCGACCATCGGCAAAGTAAAATGTGCTGTCCCCCAATCCTGCCATTCTGTTGATTTTGTCGCCTTTGAGTCAAAACGCATTCCGCCAAAAAAACGGACAGCTTTCGGTGAATTCTGCAGATAATTACTCACAGTCAGTAATGTTTTTTCGTAACCATTTTTGCCGTCTTTAACCTCAAGTGCTACACCAATTCCAGCAAACTGTTCTTTTTGACTGCGATTTCCCCAAAAAATTTTACGTGAACAATCCTGCAGTGTTAGCCATTCCAGCGGGTGAGCATTCTCCACCGCTACTTCCAACCGCACAATATCAGAATTGCCAGGGACTGATTTCTCAGTTGATGCAGTCCACTTATTGAGTTTTTTTAATAACGCACATCTAGCTTCTTCAAGTGTTTGGTATATTTTGGATTTCACTGTTTCAGGTTAGCTCAATTAATAACAGGTTTGTATGCAACATGAACAGTGGAAGCTCCAAAAATGAAATCATGAATTTCAGCTTGCTGGAAGCCGATCTCAAGCATCATCCGTTTTAGTAATTCCTGATTTGGATATTTAAGTGAAGAGTGTGGCAAATACTGAAACATTTCCTGTCCCGGCATCAACATATTTCCAATCAAAGGTACTACATGGAAAAAATAAAAATTATTTAATTCCGCGATTATTGGCAACCTAACTTTGCCAACATCCAGGCTAACCAAAACTCCACCAGGCTTGAGAACACGTAATATTTCTCGTAGACTACCGTTGATGTCCGGAACATTACGCAGACCATAACCTATTGTCACTGCATCAAAATTTGCATCTGGAAACGGAATATTCATGGCGTCACCCTGCAAATACTGAATACGGGAATTACTGCTGTTTTTTGACTCAGCGATTTTAAGCATTTCTGCAGAGAAATCGAGACCAGTTACTTTACAGTCCGGATGTTGACGTAATATTTCACGGGAGATATCTCCAGTGCCGCAACATAAATCCAAACATTCATCATCAACTCTGAGTCCAGTTTGCCGCACAACGAACCTTTTCCAGTAACGGTGCATACCAAATGTGATGACATCATTAAATCGATCATACTTTTGAGCGATTTCATCAAACTTTTCTTCCACGTAGTTTGATTTGTCTTCAGTGTTTGGAAGTGTATATGTCATTAATTATTAAAGCTTGTTTTTAACAGAGGAAAAGAGAGACAGATTTTTATCCGCAAGTTCTTTGAGATCAAGTCGGTAATAACTCGCTAAACAACGTAGCTTGCGAATTTCATTTTCAATTAACTTAACAGCGGAATACATGTCAGGTGCGCAGGCATTTACGTCCGCAATTCGGTGACCCATTTCATAATTCTGATGATTCGCCATATAAAGCTGCCCGTTATCTTCATCAACTTCATTCCACCATAAATCACACTCCAGCGGAGTTCGAACTTCAACCGGTAATTTTGGTACAGAAGGCACCACGTATGGATAACCGTAGCCGGCCAGAGTTAAAGAGCAACCAAAATATTTTTGGGGACGCCATTCAAGCGCAGTAGTTTGATTCCGTACGACATTCAAAAGAGTTTGAAGAGGGTTTTTTAGCATTCTCAACAGGAGAGCGGTAGTCGTAACTCCGAGGCGAATGTTATATTCAATCGCATGCCAGACACCGTTTTTTCGAATCGCGGTGACTTGTAAAGGGCCGGTATAGCCGGTTTTTTCAAACCATGGTTTTAGTGGGTGAATCAGTTCTCGTGCCAGTCCGTATTTATCATCCGGGTCTTGCTCCGCAAGTCCGGCCAGCGGAGCACCTGCCAACGGGCCCATATCGCCAGTAAAAGCACGTTTGAATTCCTGATTTGTAACCAAACTGCTGATCTCACCACCACTGATAAAAACAAAATGCCCGGCTTCTTCTTTTCCAAGATACTCCTGCAGAAACAAACCTTCTGCATAATCCACCCGTTCAATCCAGCCGAGTGTGTCAGCGACACTTTCGCAGATAATGGCATGAATGGGACTGAATGGAGAGCAAATCGGATTTTTCAGCACATAAGGCCGCGGATCATCCTGCATAATTTTGCGGGCTTCCAGTCGATTCTGTACATGGTGAAAAGTGGGTACCGGAATTCCGTATTGTCTGCACAATTCGGAAGATTCCTGCCGTGAAATTTCGATGCGCATTGCATCATTAACAGGACAAAAAATTGGCCAACCCTGCTGGACTAAATCTGCGGCCCATGGTTGTTCTGCCCAGGCTACTGCCTGCGGAATTATCAAATCCGGTTTAAATTTTTCAAACAAAGGCAAAGGTGATGGATGATCTTCAGCACTCCACGTTTGACCGAGAGCGGATGGACCGTAATGGCCATAAGGACGCGTCAGATAACAGGCTGTTTCAGCACCATCTTCCTGCAGGATAGACTGTACCGCATGTGCAAAAGCACCCACACCCATTACCATCACACGAGAAGTCATAACAATTTTATCTAAACTGAATGAAGAAAGAATACCGATGTCAGCGGAAATGATCCCAGAAAACAGGGAAATCCACTCTTTTTTAGCAAGGCAAAAAAAGCAATTTAACGAAGAATTATACTAACATAGATAGTTGTTTTCTCCAAGCCGTCTCTTCGTTCTGTGGTATTAGTATTTCATAGAAATATATTGAGGTTTTGCTAAACTCGTAGAAGAAATATTTATGTGAAGTAAGTTTTTTAAGATATAAACTGAGACAACAATATAAAGAATCTGAGGAAATTGCTTTAAGAAAAGTATCTTAAATTTTATCAGTTATAATTTATGGTTCAGGACAAAACATGAAACCTCCTATTTATCATTTCGAGAGTATAGATAAATCTTAATAAGATGAATGTGCAACTTGTAATAAAATTCTTTCTTTGCTCGAGGAGAGAGAGCTATAGGACTTCTCAGGACAGCATTATAATTTGCAGAATATAATTAATTCAACGTGAGGCACATTAGTTTAAAGAACCTCCGCACGCAGAAACCCAATTGGTGGGTTGCCCTTCGACTTGAATAACATCTCAAACTCCGTCAGAATATTGTTTTCATTGAATTCACTGCTA
>JACNKY010000119.1 GCA_014381795.1 Pseudomonadota bacterium
GTGGGCGACCCTCGAAGTACTACAAATTACAAAATCTATCAGAACTTCACTCTCATAAAACCAAACCGTAAAGAAGCTGAAGCGGCTGTTGGTTTTAAACTCAAAGATCAAAAAGATGTCCTCAAGGCCGCAGAAATTCTGCAGTCCGAAGTAAAACTAAAATATCTAGTTATCAGTCTTGATCAGGACGGTTTACTGCTTTTTAGTGGTCCGCAGGATTACCATTTTATGGCCGCGGAAACTCAGGAAGTTTTCGATGTTGTAGGTGCCGGAGATGCGGTCAGTAGTTTGTTGACTTTTATGCTTGCCGGAAAGGCTGAAATTGAACAGGCTGCGTATTGGGCACAACTCGCTGCAAGTATGGAAATTCAACATGTAGGTGTAGTTTCATTTTCCAAAAATGAACTGTTGCGGCGTTTTGATATTGGAGAAACTTCTGCTAAAATTATGACTCCTGAACAACTCTGTCGCTCACTTCCACAGGAACAACCGGTGGTCTTCACGAATGGTTTTTTTGACGAAATATCTGCTGGTCACTTGAAGTTTCTGCATCAACTAAAGACACTGAAAGGCTTTAATATAGTAGCCATCAACAGTGACCAGAGCATCACCATGCAGAAAGGGCAACCTCCTTTACTGAATGAACGTGAAAGAGCCCTGTTGCTTTCTGCTATTGAAGCAGTTGACAGAGTAGTTATTTTTAATGAACAGGATGCAAGTTCTTTAATCAGAAGCATCCGACCACAGACAGTGGTAAAAGGAGAACATTTCCGGAAAAAGAAACTTCCTGAAAAAGATGCGATTATAGAAACAGGTGCTAAACTGGAGTATTTTCCTGAATATTAATCAGCCTGAAGACAGGCTAAATTCGTAAAGCTGGTTTTTAGTTCGTTCATAATTAATTCCGGCTAAAACAAAAATATCAACAAGAGGAAACTATGAGTGTAAATATATCCGATGTAGTGGAAATTGTCAGTAAGCAGAACCAGTGGCGCGGCAAAGAAGCCATCAACCTGATTGCGAGCGAAAATGTACAGTCCGATGCAGTCAAGCAAATCGAAGTCAATGACTTCATGGGACGTTACGCAGAAGGTCACCCAAATACTTCACAAGGGGATAACCGCTATTACGAAGGTACGCGTTACATAGACCAAATTGAAAGTATGGCGACCAGTGAAATTATCAAGCTCGCAAAATGCCTTCAGGCTGATGTGCGGCCAGTCAGCGGTAATGCCGCGAATACCGCGGTTGCTCTGGCAGTTTTAAGAGGTAATGATACTGTGATCGCAAACTCCATCGAAGTTGGAGGGCACATCAGCCACAGTCCGATCGGCGTTGTTGGACGCAGGATTCAGGTTCGCGGAAAAGTTCTTACTCTCGGAAGTGAAAATTCCATCAACATCCACTACTGGCCCACGACTGAGGATGGATACCATCTCGATGTACCCAAGTGTGTTGATCTGGTAGAACAAAAATCGCCGAACATGGTCATTCTTGGAAAAAGCCTTTTCCTCTTTCCGGAACCAGTCAGGGAAATTGCTGAAGTCTGCAGGGCAAAAAACATTCCTCTTCTTTATGACGGCGCACATGTACTCGGTCTAATCTTTGGCGGACAGTTCCAAAATCCTATTGAGGAAGGAGCGCACTTCATCAACGGCAGCACCCACAAAACTTTTCCCGGACCTCAGCGTGGAGTAATTTTAGGTAACATGTCCAGCGAACAAGAAATAAAATGGTGGAACAGCGTCGACCGCGGCGTAATGCCGGGTTCATCCAGCAGTCACCATTTACACACTTTACCGGGATTGTTGATTGCAATTCGGGAAATGGCTGAACACGGAAAAAAATATGCCGCTCGGACAATCGCCAATGCTAAAGCTTTTGGGCAAGCTCTTACAGACGAAGGAGTCAATGTAGAAGCCCGGGAATTCGGCTTCACCGCAAGTCACCAGTTAGCACTCAACGTTACAAATTTTGGTATTGCCAAGGACATTGCCCGTTCCCTGTCGGAAAAGAATAACATCATCACCAATTATAATATGCTTCCGGGTGACAATGATGCGCGGAATCCTTCCGGCTTACGGATTGGCGTGCAGGAAATGACACGTTACGGTATGAAAGAAGCTGAAATGGGTGAGCTTGCTTCCTTGATGAAAGCAGGGCTTGAAGGTAAAAATGTGAAAGATGAAGTCACTCAGCTGCGTAGCCGTTTCACAGAAGTACACTACTGCTGATTTAGTACGAATATTTTTTAATCTGACTTGATGCTGGTAAAAATAATTCTTTAAATTTTCCAGGATTTTTTACCAGCACTTCTACTACGTGCAGATTTTTTCTTACGCCAGATGAAATTCAGCGGTGTTCCTTCAAAGCCAAAATGATAGCGGAACTGATTGGTAATATAACGCTCGTAAGCAAAATTTGTTTTGTCCGGATTGTTAGTCATAAAAACAAAAGTCGGCGGTGCTACACTTACCTGATTACCGTAATAAACATTGGTCGGACGACCTGATTTTGAAGGCGGAGGATGCTGATTTACTATAAGCTGGAGGATGGTGTTTAAATCCGACGTTTGGATTCTCCGGACATACTGTGCATGAACGCTGAGAATTTTTTCAAAAATCAACGGAACCCTTTGTCCGGTTTTAGCACTCACAAAAAGAATCGGTGCAAAGCTGATAAAGCCCAAACGATCGTATACTTCCTCTTCTACCTGCTTCAGTGTTTTACCGTCTTTTTTGACTAAATCCCACTTATTCATGATAATGAGCAGAGATTTCTTACGCTCATTCGCATAACCGGCAATTTTCATTACCTGTTCTGTTATGCCTTCTTCCGTATCAATTATTAAGAGAGTTACGTCCGCACGTTCTATGGATTTAAGTGCAGAAACGATACTGAATGTTTCGATCTTTTCACTTACTTTACCACGTCGTCGAATGCCAGCTGTATCAACCAGTAAAAATTCTCGACCTTCAAAATTACAGAGACTGTCCACAGGATCTCGTGTTGTTCCTGAAACAGAATCCACAATCATCCTCTCCTTGCGGAGCAGTGCGTTTACAATAGAAGATTTTCCCGCATTCGGTTTTCCGATAACAGCAACTGCGATTGGCTCCTTAGAACGATCTTCTTCATCTTCTTCATCTTCAGCTGGATCTGGCTTTTCCTCCATTCTAAGCGGAACCATCTTGTCAACTTCTTCCAGTAGTCCATCTATTCCACGGTTGTGTTCTGCTGAAACAGGATAGATTATTTCTACTCCCAACTGGTAAAAATCCGAACTTTCCTCTTCCAAACGCGGATTATCGGCTTTGTTTACTACAACAAACAACCTTATCTCATCTTCCACCAAAGTCCGGTATATTTCAGCATCAACAGGAGTCCAGCCTTCTTGCGCGTTAACGACAAATAAAACACAATCTGCCTCTTCAACCGCAAGACGTGCCTGTTGAACCATTTGCTTTCTGAGTGAGCTTTCCGCTACCGTTTCAAATCCGCCTGTATCAATAGCGATAAACTCATAACCATGATATTTGGAAATACCATACTTGCGGTCACGTGTCACACCAGGCATTTTCTCTACAATGGCAGATCGCCGTCCGACCAGACGATTGAACAAGGTTGACTTGCCAACATTAGGACGACCGACTATAGCGATGATGGAATGGGAATTGGTCATGTAATAACAGTTTTGATTCTAGACATCAAGGTTCTTCACTCGAAGAGCATTCTCTTCAATGAAGTTACGTCGTGGTTCTACCTGATCACCCATCAAAATGGTAAAAACTCCGTCTGACTCAACCAGGTCTTCAATATTTACTTTTTTCAATGTTCTGACGTCTGGATCAAGGGTTGTTTCCCATAACTGTTCCGGATTCATCTCTCCTAAACCCTTATAACGTTGGATGTACATACCTTTTTTACCAAAACTAATCATAAAATTAAGTACTTCTATCCACGTCTGAAAAGAGTGACTTTCTCCTTCTTTTTCTTCTGTCATTACCAGAATATCTTCTCCGAGAGTTTCTATCAGTTCTAGGCGTTCCTGAAACAGTTTAGAATAATCATGGACTCTCATGTTTTCCAGTAAATTCAGTGACAACTCAATCTGCTGTTCGTTACACTGTATCAAGACATTGTTTCCCTGTTTTTCAGGATCCACACTAAGTTTATAATCAGCATAGTTTTCCTTCAATCTATCTATACATTTGAGGATGTTTTCCGCACCGCCCGAATCTAATTCAATATCGTTCTTAAGCAGAAGATCGACCAGCTGGGTCAGGTTTTGGTTAAAAGACAATCTGTCATAGTGGGTTTTGTAAAGCCTGATCTTGAGTGCAGTCTGAAAAAGCTCTTCTCCGCTAATGGACTTTCCTTTATCCGTGGTGAGCACTAATGATTCACTGGAAGCCCTTACCAGACGTTCCGTAAGTTCATTATCATCCCTGACATAAAAACTGGAGCGTCCTTTTTTTGCCCTGTACAAAGGCGGCTGAGCAATATAGAGATAACCGTTTTCTATAATCTCCGGCATTTGTCTGTAGAAGAATGTCAAAATCAAAGTCAAAATATGGCTGCCGTCAACATCCGCATCAGTCATGATGATAATTTTGTGGTAACGTATTTTTTCCAGATCAAATTCTTCATTGCCAATACCGGTGCCCATTGCGGTAATCATCGTTTTTATTTCTTCATTGCCGAGCATCTTGTCAAAACGTGCCTTTTCCACATTTAATATTTTACCTTTTAAGGGTAAAATAGCCTGATTCTTACGATCACGTCCCTGCTTTGCGGAGCCTCCCGCAGAATCTCCCTCCACTACAAACAGTTCACTTAATGCCGGATCTTATTCCTGGCAGTCAGCAAGTTTTCCGTGCAGTGTGCTGAATTCAAGAACATTTTTTCTACGTGTCAGTTCCCTTGCTTTCTTAGCAGCAAGCCTGGCTCGCTGAGCGTCTATACCTTTGGCAATAATCTTTTTTGCGACAACAGGATTTTCCTCCAGAAAAGAACCCAAATATTCTGAGACAAGAGTTTCTACTTTTCCCTTAATTTCAACATTGGTCAGTTTAATTTTTTTCTGCGATTCAAACTGTGGATTCATGACTCTTGCGCTGATCACTACCGCCATACCTTCTCGGACATCCTCTCCTGATAAATTTTCCTTAGAATCGTTGGTAATTTTATTTGCTGTCATGTAGTTGTTCAAGGTGCGGGTAAGCGCTCCTTTAAAACCTGTCAGGTGTGTTCCACCTTCTACTGTATTTATATTATTAACAAAAGAATAAATACGCTCGGTGTAACTATCGTTATACTGAAAAGCCACTTCGATTTCCACATCTTCTGATTTTCCGGAAAAGTAAACTGGAGATTCATGCAAAACACTTTTATTTTCATTCATGTGCTTGATAAATTCCACAATCCCGCCTTCATATTGGAATTCCTGATAACGATCCGTCCGGTTATCCCGGATTGAAATTAGAATACCCCTGTTCAAAAACGCTAATTCTCTTAGACGGGGAGCTAATATTTCGAAATTAAATTCAACATTATCAAAGATCGTTTCATCCGGCCAAAAAGTGATTTGAGTTCCGGTTTTTTTGCTTTCTTCAACTTTCTCGAGAGGTGTAACCGTAATGCCCTGCTCGTATTCCTGCTTCCACAAAAAACCTTCTCGGTGTATTTCTGCTATCATTTTACCAGAAAGTGCGTTCACAACCGATGCACCTACTCCATTCAATCCACCGGAAACCTTGTAGTTGCTATTATCAAATTTTCCACCTGCATGAAGACGTGTCAAAATCAATTCAACCGCAGGAATACCTTCTTCTTCGTGTATACCTACAGGAATGCCCCTGCCGTTATCTTCAACGGACAGACTTCCATCTGGATTGATGATTGCGTGAATTTCATTACAAAAACCAGCTAGTGCCTCATCAACACTGTTATCTACAATCTCAAAAACAAGGTGATGAAGAGCGGCACTGTCGACTCCTCCGATATACATTCCTGGACGCAGGCGTACCGCTTCCAGACCCTGCAGTACCGTTATATTAGATTCATCGTAATCTGAATTTACTACGCTTTCAATTTCAGGCATTTTTTTCTTTCATGAAACAGCAGAAGGTTATTTATTAAAGCTGTGATGTCAAACCAGTTGTCCATTTTCAATGTGAAAATATTTTCCAGGCAGGGAACTTGATGGTTCAGAGGTTGAGGTGATAAAAATTTGATTTTTTAACTTAATAAAAAACTGCAAAATTTGCTGAATCACCTCCTCATCCAATTCTGAAAAAAGATCGTCAAAAATCAAAACTGGATAAAATTTATATCTCTCACATAATAAACGATTTATTGTCATTTTTAAAGACAAATTAGTAATCCTGAATTCTCCCTGCGAAAAATAATCCTTGTCCTTTTTTTCATCGATCAGCAAATGATACTCATCCCTGTGTGGACCAAGGACAGCAAAGCCGTATTGCAGGTCTCTCGGCAGACTTTTTTCGAGTTGGAGGAGGCAATTTTTCTCATCCATATTAGTTGAATTCAGCGAAGTTTTATAAACCAAAGTCAACTTCTCTGAACGACCTGAAAGTTCCATGAAAAGATCGTGCAGATGTGCATTCATCTGTTCCACAAATCTAATACGCTGCTGCATTATTTTTATAGCGGAACGTGCGAGCATTTCATTCCAAAGCGGAATTTGTTCTGGAAGCCCCTGTCTCAATAATGAGTTTTTCTGGGCAATAATTTTTGTGTATTCCTGGAGGTTCTTAAAATAGACAGGATCAACAAAGGTCATTATCCTGTTAAAAAATTTTCGGCGTTCCTGTGGTACATTACGGAAAAGATTTACATCTTCCGGAGTGAATGACAGCGCCATAAAGGAGAGAATGTATTCAGAAACTCGGTGAGAAGGGGAGTGGTCTAAAACTACCTGACGGCCTTTTTTGCTAACTTTTATGCGGACCTGATGCTGTACTTTTTGACGTTCGAGCTGAGACTGAATGACTGATTCTGATTTGTTTTCCTGTAGCAGTTGAGCTGGTTTTTTTGCGCGGAATGATTCTAAATTACAGAGATAATGTACTGCTTCAACAAGATTTGTTTT
>JACNKY010000192.1 GCA_014381795.1 Pseudomonadota bacterium
ACTTTAGCTTTAGGCTCAGCTTTTCCTTTAGCTTTCGTTTCAGCTTTTACTTTAGCTTTAGGTTCAGCTTTTACTTTAACTTTAGGCTCAGCTTTTACCTTAGCTTTAGGCTCAGCTTTTACTTTAGCTTTAGGTTCAGCTTTTACTTTAGCTTTAGGCTCAGCTTTTACTTTAGCTTTAGGCTCAGCTTTTCCCTCTACAGTTTCAGTATTTTCAAGCTCTAAAGACGCATTGGCTTCAATTTCTTCATCCTCAACAGGCGCATCAGTTGCTGTGGAAACTTCTGCCGGACTTTCAACTTCAGCAACAGTTTCACTTTCTGCTGAGTTATTTTCTTCAGCCAGTTCTGCAGATGTCTCCTGACTTTTTTCACTGCTCTCTTGAGTTTTAGCTAATTCTTTCTCTAACTGTTCGTCAATGGATAGTTCTTCCACCTCGTTGGCAACGATGTTGATTTTGTAGCCGACTAATTTTGAAGCAAGCCGAACGTTCTGTCCTTTGTGACCAATTGCCAGAGAAAGTTGATTCTGAGCGACAATCACATCTATTTGATTTGCTTCCTCGTCAATTTCAAGACTCTCTATTTCCGCAGGTGCAAGTGCATTTGCGGTATATTGATCAAGGTCTTCACTCCAGCGTACAATATCAATTTTTTCACCATTTAAATCATTAACAATTGTCTGCACACGACTGCCTCGCATTCCCACACATGAACCAACTGGATCCACATCTTCATCGTTGGAATAAACTGATATTTTCGCTCTGCGACCAGGTTCCCTGACAGCATTGACGATTTTGACGATGCCATCAAAAATTTCAGGTACTTCCATTTCAAACATCTTAATCAGTAAGCCTGGATGTGTTCTTGAAATCGTTAGTTGAGAATCTTTATGCGGATTGTCATTTACGTCCAGTAAAAGAACGCGGACATGGTCCCCAAATGTAAAATTTTCACCGTAAATCTGCTCACGTTTGAATAAATATGCTTCTACTTTATTTTGAAAACTGAAAGCTATACGACCGTTTGGTTCTACACGTATTACATTTCCGGTCAAAACATCGCCAACCTTGTCAGTAAATGTCGAAACGACCATTTGTCGTTCTGCTTCTTTTAAACTGCCAAAAATAATTGGACGCGTTGAATGCGCAATTCGTAAAAATTCACGATCACTTATTTCATACTCAACTTCATCACCAAGACCTGCTTCCGGATCAATTTCTTCTACATCATCCAACGAAATTTGGTTGTTAGCATCTTCAACAATTTCAACAACCTCCTTAAAATGGGATAAGTTTATTTTTCCGGTATTTTCATCAATCTTACCTTCAATTTCGTTATACGGAAGTTTACGTTGAGCTGCCTGTATCAGTGACTCTTCAACTAACTTAATCACTACTTCGTGGTCCAGACCTTTCTCTTTGGAAAAGTCCTTGATGATTTCAAATAAGTTCTCTTTCAAAATTTACCTTTTAGTTTTACGTTTTCGTTCAAAAATTCTATCAAACAGTCAAAAATCCAAGATTGGTTCAAGGTTCGCTTTTGTAATCTGCGAAATCGGAATTACTAATTCTGAACCGTCTGTTTCCAAAATTAAGTGTATTTCCTCTTCAGAACACTCTTCAAGCTTGCCGACTGTGTTCTTGATTCCCTGTATCTTTTGCTGCAGTCGCACCTTTATACGCTGCCCCTTGAAAGCCTTAAAGTGCTCAGCTGTTTTTAATTTTCGGAAAATTCCAGGTGATGAAACTTCCAAATTACTTGTTTCAAAAATAGGATCATCACTTCCGATAACTTCCAGAGCCACCTGATTAACAACTACACAGTCATCCATCCCGATTCCGAGCGGACTGTCAATAAACAACTGTATTGTTTGCTCAGAACCATGCCGGTTAAATTCGACATCTATCAGTTCATAACCTTTAGTTTTAATCGGTACAGCCAGTAGATTAAATAAATTTTCTTCAGTTCTGGCCATGTGATCCGCATTGATTTGAGCAAGCTGTAAAATTCACAGATTAAAAGCTAACTCCCATTTTTATCAGTTTTATGGTGATAAGTCGACTCTTTTTTTAGTCTTGGCTATGCTTTACGGTCTATTGTCAAATAGTCAACAAGTTCACCAAGCAATGCTTTAGCGGGATGTTCGTTGAGTTTTTTCAAAGCGGATGAAGCCAGAGTGGCCTGTTTTTGACAGTAATCAGCTGCAGCATCCAAAGCACCTGTACTTTCAGCATGGGCGATACACCAGTCTATATCAGACTCTGAGACATCTTCGCGTTCTGCTAATAAAATTCTGCGTACACGCGTTGCGTCTGTTTCCGAGAGGCGTTCCAGTAGTTCGATTGTGATTAAGGTTCGCTTTCCTTCAGCTATGTCACCACCGCGTTCTTTTCCATAACCTCCGGCAACAGCACTTGGAGCAACGTTTTCACTATTTTCTGTTAAGTTCAACAAATCATCACGAACCTGAAAACCGATACCAATCGCTTCTCCAAAACTACCGACTGTTTCCAGTTCCGATTCCGCAGCACCAGCAATCAATGCTCCACACTGGCAGGGGCCTTTCCCGGAATACCAGCCTGTTTTTCTGCCAATCATTTCTCTGTATTCCGCGCGATCAGGAAAGGTTCTTTTTGCGACCCAGCCGATATCGAGTGCCTGTCCTTCAAAAGTAGCTCGCATGACCTTGTTTAAATGGCGGTGAATCCGTAAAGAAAGCCCGCCAGATAATCTTGAGTGGTTATTCAACAAAGTTTCATGTACTAGGCCCAACAAAGCATCTCCGGAATTAAGCGCAAGCGCAATCCCGTGTTGGAGATGTAAAGTGGGTTTTCCGCGGCGCAGCAAAGATTCGTCCTCTATGTCATCATGTACTAGTGCAAAATTATGAAATAACTCAAGAGCAACCGCAGAAGTCAGTGCATCTTCCGGATCACCTCCGAATAATTCGCAACACAGCAAAACTAATGCAGGACGGAAGCGTTTTCCTCCACGTTGTGGATAGTCACGCATTAGATCATATAGATACTCTTTTGGTTCGCCGTCCGGAAAACAGCGCATAGTTTCTTCACCTATCCACTCACTGGCTGCTTTAAGATACGTATTTAACTGCTTATGATCGCGGGCAAGGATTTTCATCGTAATTTGTAATCAGAACAAAAGTGGCAAATAAATTAAAGATAAATGATTTTTGTAGCTTAATAAGATTGAAGTTTCGGAATACGGAAATTGTTTTTTATCCGTAGATTTGACTGCTTGAGGCCTGCAACAGTTAAAACAACACTCAGACGGTCGGAACCTGGCAGAAAATCAATGCGGTGAAATTCCATTTCAGGATTCAAAAACGCTTCGCTAACATCTTTCAGGCGTCGTATCTGTTGACCGTTAATCCGCAGCACAATGGCATTTGATAGTTTTTGGTAACCAATGTTGATCTCATCGGGGATAACCTGCGTCACCAGAACGATACGCGTTGCAGGCTCAGTATTTTTGGATGCAGACTCAGCTTTCACGCGTTTAAAATTGTCATCCATCAACACAGTCTTATTTTGTTCCAAAAACAAACGTAGACGCACTGGTGCACGTGTTCTCCAGTTTGCTCCCCACATGGAGAGGTAATTCAAGCTCAATTCCTGAAATAAAAATCCACCCTGAATCACATAACGTGGTGGATGTCCTACTCTTTTCAAGGGAACAGTACGTCCATCCTCTTCATAGGCAGAAACTCTTGTCGGCAACACTAGAGGTTTTCCATCTCGAATCAGTTCAAGTTCCAATGAATCCCCGACTTTAAGCTGATCCAAAAAAAGCAGATCAAAGAGCGAAAGTCCCCATTCTGAATGTTGTATTTTACCATCATGCGAAAGTGGCCATTTGCCTATTTTAGTCAAATAATCCCCGCGCTGTAAAACGTCAGAACCTGTACCGTAAGGCAAAATTCGGCTGATCCATATTCCCGGAAGTTCCTGAGGAATTTGAAAATAATCGGCTGTGCTCCGTTGCGGTAGTCTGCGCCAGCTAAAACCACGATGTGCTAAACTTTTGTAGGAAGCACTGCCTGCATGTGCTAAAAACTCAATTAGCATTTGCGTGGGAATTGCTTTCGCTCCATCTTTACCTGCCTCAAGAATCATCCCTACAGTTTCGTTATCCTGCAACAGTGGGAATCCCTGTCCGCTTTTTGAAATACCGCTCAGTTTCAGCAGCGGTAACCATGCATCGCTGACCCCACGGTGTCCCACAGTCATGAGTTCTATTGTGCCTGACTCAACTTCCCATTCTTGAGTAGATTTTATTTTAAATGAGTAAATATTTTCAGTATCAGCTTTAGACTTGGATTTTACTGGTGACCATTCTATCGGCTTCAATCCGTCCCAAAAATTTGAATCTTCGATATTCAACAGTGCCAGATTTGCTGCATAGTCCATGAGCACAAGTTTAGCCTGGAAAGGCTGGCGGATGTTTTTACGAGTCACTTCTAGCAGAGTCGCGTCAGCCACCATTTCCGCGGTTGTCAGCAGATGTAAGCCTTGATTTTGGAACGTTCCCGCTGTTTCACTATTTTTCATAAGAGGTAAACGAACAACCAGAGCCATTCCAGTTTGAGTCCGGATTTCCCTTTTTTCCCATGGTGTCAGCCAGTCAAAGGACTGTTGATATGATTTCAGCAGAACAGCTTGTTTAAACCAGGGTTTGATTGAAGGAACTTCAGCCTGCAAAACTTGCGGCAAAAGCAAAGATGTGAAAATCAAAGCACATCCCAAAATAAAAGAAAATAAGTTGTTTTTTATCATTGAGAGCCTTTGTACTGCATACCGGAAAGATTTGAACCAGCCAAAATTCCGTAACGTTTCAGCACAGATTGTTGTTGCTCAAGACTTTTTTTGTAATCGAGCACTATAGGCATATTTTGCCATTCACTTTCAAAGACAACGTGACGCGTGTCCGGAGGCATATCTTTCAGCATTTTGTCCAAATCGTACAAAGTGTTGATCGATTTTCCGTTTAAAGTATTGACAATAAAGTTATGCAAATTGCTATATCCGCTGTTGACAGAGCTTGGTAGAACTCTTGAGATTAAGACCGCCTGATCCTTTCTAGTGCGTGGACGTTCAAGCTCACGGTACCAGTGTTCAAAAGCCAGAGGTGGTGTTACATTTCCCGGTAAATGGATATAATTACGATTCAGGGCAATAAAAACCAATCCGCCAAAAATCAGATATTCCGGTAATTCATCATAACTGTTACGCATTTCCGCACCGAAAGGCGCGGCTTTGAGGGTGAGGTTGAGGTCATGGAATTTTCCGTTGCGCCAGACTTGAATCTTCAGTAAATCTCCAATTTGCCTGTTTTCTGCTTCGATGAAAAATGTGACTTGCTGTTCACCGTATTTCACCATTCCAGCAGTGTCAATATGCATGTCTTCAATCTTTGTCAGTACATCACCGCTTAAAATCACTCCTTCCGCAGAAGAGCGCGGGACAACCCGATCAACGAGAATTCCCGCAGTGTTTTCCGGAAGTTCCAGATAACGGCGATAATCCCGATTAATCAACGAACTGGTTTCAACGCCTAGTTCCGGAACACCATCGTATTTTCCGTCTTGCATATCTTTCAGAAAACGTGTGATGAGCGGAACCGGAATAAAATAACCTACATCGTTCAGTCGTAAATTAGACTGGAAGGCGACTCCAATTGCTTTTCCAGACTGCGTGACAGGACCACCACTGTTGCCGGGATTTATCGCAGAATCAGTTTGTACAAGCAAATGCGAATCAATTCCAGGATGTACATAGGTACCAAACTCAATGCGTGATACTACACCCTCAGTTCTCGAAAGTTCCTGACCGCCCATCGGATAACCATAAGCCCTGACTCTGCTACGTAATTCCGGAAGCCCTCCCAGTTTGAGCGGAGTTAAATTTAAATAAAAATTAGAGTCACGTACTTTCAACAAAGCCAGATCCGAGTCATGAGCAATTGCGACGACGTCTGCTAAAAAAGGTTCCGGACTCGAAATTTTATTGACGAGCAGCATCCGTGAATCACTAACAACGTGAGCGTTTGTTAAGATGAGATCATCATTAATCAAAAATCCGCTGCCTTGTCCTTTGCCTGTGGGTTTCAATTTCCACGGTGACTGCCAGTCCGGACTTTGCTGAAAATTTGTGATGCGGAAAACGGACTGCTCAATCCTGTCCGAGGAAGCCTGTGCAGTTGAAAGAACAACCGTCCAGAGGCAGATCTGCAAAAAATAAAATTTAACTTTAAAATACAGCATGCAATATTCGAAAATAAGAAATAATTATTAAACCAGTAAAATTAAAATTCCTGCTCCAAGCACAATACGGTAAATGACAAAAACGAGAGTACCGTGATTACGGAGAAAGCGCAGCAATAAGGCTATCGAGAGGTAACCTGTCACAAAAGCAGCGGCGATGCCTACTACTAAATTTAAATAACCGTCACTGCTTATTCCAAGCTCAATCAGTTCCTTTAACTCATAAAGCCCGCTGCCGAAAATTGCAGGTAATCCCAGCAAAAAAGAAAATCTGGCCGCGGATTCGCGATTTAAACCGACCAGCAATCCACCCATGATGGTGGAACCGGAACGGGAACAGCCTGGAATAAGGGCCAATGCCTGAGTGAGTCCAATAAATTGAATTTGCAAAAAACTTAATTGTTTGATGTCACGGTTGCGTGGAGAAAGTCTTTCGGCAAGATAAAGAAAAATGGCGAGTACGATGAGTGCTGTTCCAATCACCCAGAGTTCACGCGCTTCGTTTTTAATGAAATCCTTAAATCCTAAACCTAAAACCACCACAGGAATAGTTCCTGCGGCAATACTCCATGCCATTCGAGATTCAGCTGTGCCTAGAGGTTCGCGTTTCAGGATACTTTCAATTGCCGCTTTTGAAAGCTGCCAGACGTCCTGACGGAAATAAAGCATCACCGCAACCAGTGTTCCCAGTTGAATAACCGCGGAAAATTCAGTTCCGGGGTCAGGCCAGTCAAGCAGATGCGGTACTATGCGTAAATGTGCAGTGCTACTGATCGGTAAAAATTCGCTCAATCCCTGAACGATGCCCAGAACAAGCGCTTGTA
>JACNKY010000210.1 GCA_014381795.1 Pseudomonadota bacterium
GTAACAGTTCAAGAGCATTTTTCTGCACAACTGCAGAACTGCTCCCTTTCATCAACTGGGGGATCATCACATTTTCCAGTGCAGTAAAATCCTGCAATAATTGGTGAAACTGAAAAATAAAACCAACTTTTTCGTTCCTGAACTGTGCAGCTTGATCACGGGAGAAACTACTCAAATCTCTGCCGTCAAGCAAAAACTGACCTTCGTCGATTGATTCGAGAGTGCCGAGTGTATGAAGAAATGTGCTTTTACCGGTTCCAGATGCTCCGAGGATTGCAACTGTAGAACCCGATTCTACTTCAAAATTGAGTCCACGCAAAATATGCAGTTTGCGGCCTTCTCCGTCCAGGTAGCTTTTGTGAAGATTGGAAACTTGGATTTGCATGACGTAAAGAAAAGATCAAAAGAACACATAATAACAGCAAAGACGGTTAAATCACAAGATGTAACTCTTCACAGCGCTTAAGAAAATAGCTCATCAATTTGTGTTTTGAACTGTTCCTCTACCACCTCACGTTTCAGTTTCAACGTTGGAGTAAGCAGTCCATTATCAATATCCCACTCTTCTGAAAGCAAAGCAAAATTATGGGGATGTTCAAATCCTTTAAAATCTTTTCCATAATGTTCTAGCTGTTCCTTGAAAAGTTGACGGATACGCGGCTCACTCAAAATACTTTCACTGCTTCCGGAAATCCCAAGACCCTCAGCAAATTTTTCCACTGCAGGCATTGCAGCAACAATCAAAGCAACATTATGTGGCCGATTGAAGCCATAAAGCAGCACTTGATCAATATAAGCGCTAAGTTTTAAAGATTCTTCCAACGGAGCAGGAGCTACATACTTACCGTTTTCAAGTTTGTACTGCTCCTTTACACGACCTGTAATGTAAAGATAACCATCTGCGTCCAAATGCCCGAGGTCACCTGTACGCAGGCCTCCTTCTTCGGTAATGCTTTCTTTTGTTTTGTCAGGCAGATTATGGTAACCAAGCATGATATTTTCACCATAAGCCAGCACCTCTCCGTCTTCTTCTTTGGAACCTTCAACTGTTTTGTCAATTTCAATCCTAACACCTGGTAGTGGTTTGCCGACTGAGCCAAAACGTCTTACTCCTGGATAATTAAGTGATAGGGCCGCGGTATTCTCGCTGAGCCCATAACCTTCATAAATGCTTATGCCAATATCATTTACAAATTCTGCTACAGCAGGACTCAAAGCGCTAGCACCGCTCACAGCAATACGCAAATTTCCACCAAAGCGGTTTAATATTTTTTTAAAAATTATTTTGCGTGCAAGTGTAAGTATTAGATTATCCATAAATCCAAGAGTTTCTCCTTCTCTTTCACGCCTTGCTTGTTTGAGGCCTCCGTAAAAAAGAGCTCTGATGAATCCTGGTTTTTCCTTCATTTGCTCTCGGAGACGATCATAAATCCTGTTGTAAACACGAGGTACAGCGAAGAATACACTAGGCTTTACCACACCTAATTCCTCAATAAGCGTATTTACATCATCAACCAACCCCGCAGAACCACCACAACCAATTATACCGTGTACTTCAGCTACTTGACCAAAGACATGCGCCCAAGGCAAGAAGGCTAGAGTGCGAACATCTTTAGTCATTCCGAGCAAAGGGATAACTATTGAGCATTCAAATATCAGATTACTATGACTTAAGATCACACCTTTTGGATTACCTGTAGTTCCAGAAGTATAAATCATCCCCATCGGTGACTGAGATTCCGGCTGCTGTACCTCAACGGGATTTTCGCGGCCGGTTTTCAGCAAATCTTCATAAGTTGTCACATCTCCATCAGCACTGCCGGTGACTAGAACAACATGTTCCAGGGTCTCTATCTGCTCCGTAAAATTTCTAGTTTGGTCAAATACTGTTCGGTTTGCCGCCAGTAAGACTTTTGCTCCGCAGTCACGGATGATGTATTCCCATTCCTTAGCGATTTGTGTCTCATACATCGGAATGTGCTGCCCAGATAATCCGTATGTAGCATATGCTGAGACCGCCCATTCTTCAGTATTTTTGCAGATAATCGCGACTTTGTCTCCTGAAGATACGCCTAACGAAGCCAGTCCTCCGCGCAAAGCATCTACTTTTTCTGCAAACTGTTCATAGCTTGTCCACTCGTAAACACCGTTCCGCTTAGTACCGTATAAAGGACGGTCACCGTAACGCTGCCGGGAATTTTCGAGCATTTCGATTAAATTATTATAGGAACTATTAGCCGTAGATGTAGTCATCATTTCCTCCAATAAAAATATGTTTTTGAAATTTCTTCAATTATTTTTACGCAAACCGGTTACAAGAAAAAGCTAAAAGAAGTATTCTCAAGACTAGCCTAACTCTTATCTGCTCATCATGCAAAGCAGATTTCTCTTCCGCGGACACGTTTGTCAACTTCACCATTCAAGAAAACAGTCTCGCCGTTCACAATAGTACGAACGGGCCAGCCTTGTAATTCCATGCCATTATAAGGTGACCAGTTAACCCTGGTGTGCAGTTGTCCATTCCTGACTGTTTTCTTTAATGCCATATCTACTAAAACCAAATCTGCGTCCTGCCCAACTTCGATACGCCCTTTTCCCTGCATCCGGTAGAGATTTGCAGGAGATTCAGACATCCAGAAAACAACTTCCTGCAAAGTACAGGCATTACGGTTGACCCGGTCCAGCATCAAAGGCAGTGAGGTTTCAACTCCTGGCATACCTGAAGGAGCTTTTCCATAAGGCTGCTCCTTTTCAGCTAAAGTGTGAGGCGCATGGTCAGTCGCAATACAGTCAATTATTCCATCTTTGAGCGCTTGCCAAAG
Source organism: Pseudomonadota bacterium (assembly GCA_014381795.1). Taxonomy (GTDB): domain Bacteria; phylum SAR324; class SAR324; order SAR324; family NAC60-12; genus Arctic96AD-7. Next base: position 2,823 of record JACNKY010000210.1, read on the forward strand.
TGCGTCTGCATGACGCTTTGTACGTATCGGCGGATTCATCTGCGCCAAAGTTCCCAACTTCTCATAACATTCCGGAACTGTGAGCGTAAAATGCTGGGGACAGACTTCCGTTGAAATCAGATGTTCACGCGGCAGACCTCGCAGGAAATCACATTCGTCTTCCGTCGTTAAATGCAAAATATGCAATCGACGCCGGTACTTCAATGAAAGCCTTACTGCCAGTTTAGTCGCCTTGAGCGCTGCCGATTCGTCCCTGATCCGTGAATGAAGACGGACATCTGAAATATGCTTGAGTAATTCCGTGTTTTCCTTGAGGACAGCTTCATCTTCTGCGTGAACAGCAATCAGGCGTGAACCGTTTGAAAATATTTTCTCCAACACTTGCGGATTGTCCACCAGCAAATCTCCGGTGGATGAACCCATGAATATTTTTATACCGCAGACATTTTCAACCGCGTTCAATTCCTCCAGATTATCCGGAGTCGCTCCCATAAAAAATCCGTAATTAACAACCGATTTTTCTGCCGCCAACTGTTTTTTTTCAGCCATCCGTTTACGGGTTATGACCGGCGGAGTGTTGTTCGGCATATCAAGAAAACTGGTAATTCCGCCTGCTGCTGCGGCACAGGAACCGCTATGCAAATCTTCTTTCTGAGCAGCACCCGGTTCACGGAAATGAACCTGTGGATCGATCATGCCAGGAAGCAGAGTCAAACCTTCCGCGTCGATCACTTTTCCGACTTCCGCAATACCTTTGCCGACTGCGTGAATCCTGCCGTCTATAACCGAGACATCAACTTGTTGGATACTTCCAGGCAGAACAACTTCTGCATTCTGGATGGTGAGTGAAACCGTCATGTGTAACTTCCGTAATCAGCACGTAGATAAGCAGCTGCGTCTTTTGCAAAATATGTGAGGATCATATCCGCTCCCGCTCGTCGAATAGACAGGAGCATTTCCATCATGGCGCGGTCACGGTCAAGCCAGCCTTTTTCGGCAGCAGCGACAACCATCGCATATTCTCCGGAAACATTATAAGCCGCTACCGGAATGTCAAAGGTATCGCGTACCCTTGCAATCACATCCAGATAAGTCAGTGCAGGTTTGATCATAACTACATCTGCTCCTTCATCTAAATCTAAAGAAATCTCACGTAATGCTTCACGTGTATTTGCAGGATCCATTTGATAAGTTTTTTTGTCACCACTTTTTGGAGCAGACTGAAGAGCACCTCTAAACGGCCCATAAAAACAGGAGGCATATTTTGCGGAATATGCCAGAATACCAACATCGGAAAAACCCTGCACGTCCAGTGCGTTACGGATTGCTCCAACACGACCGTCCATCATATCAGAAGGCGCAATCCAGTCCGCGCCTGCTTCAGCATGAGAAAGTGCCATTTTACATAATACCTCAACTGATTCGTCATTTACGATTTTTCCATTCATGACAAGTCCGTCATGACCGTGTGTCGTATATGGATCAAGAGCAACATCAGTTTGCACGCATAATTCAGGAACTGCTTTTTTGATAGCTCTGACTGCACACTGAACCAAACCAGCAGAATCATATGACTTACTTGCCAGTTCGTCTTTTTCAATGGAATAACCGAACAAGTTAACCCCACCAATACCTAAGCTGTAGAGTTCTTCACAATCACGCACAAGCTCATCTGTAGACAGACGGAATTGTCCTGGCATAGTATCGATGTGTTCCCTGACAGCTTTTCCTTCAGTGACAAACATCGGATAAATCAATTGGCGGGGAGAAAGTTCTGTTTCACGCACCAATCCACGTATGGGTGCGGAGCGTCTCAAGCGTCTTGGGCGGTACACCAGATCCATGCAAAATCCTGTTTAGTATAATTTAGTAACTTAAACGGTTGATCAGCTCGATCATAAACCATCAACCGTTTTCGAAAATGAAGGATGGATTCACTCAATTTTTTAAAGTAAAGGAGTGCACAAAAGAAGCTTATTTGCTTGCCGGTTTTTCTACAATGATTTTATTTTTACCGGAACGGCGGATGACAACCTTGTCTCCTTTTTTCCAACCCAATTCCTCAAATATATACTGAGGAATAATAATACGTTTCGCACTCCCAGCTTTGCCTGCTGCTCTAACAGTATCTATGAGTTTGCGTTTCTTGGACTTGGCAACTTTTTTTACAACTCTGGTTTTTGCAAATTGAGGCGGAATTTCTCCAAGATTTGTTGCTGCTCTCAACAAGCGTGCTCTCAAAGTATAAACCGGAATCTTTAAAGCTTTCGCTGTTGCAGTCATGTTCTTCTCAACTGCCAGTTCTCTTACTTTTTTTAAAAAATCTACATCTTTTTTCATACATCTCCTTTTTATCTGTTATTTTTTTGAAACATATTTATTTTTTAAAAACTAAACAAGTATTAGTGCTAACAGTTGCAGTATAAACTAGATTTTTTCATCACACAAGAATTTATTTAAGAGAGTATTTTTTTGCAGGATGATTCATTTTTTATGCAGTAATATTTCCCTTATTTTCAAGCAGCAATTCTTGCTGTATTTTTTTAAAAGAACTCATTTCATCTTGATAAGGTGTATAATAAATATTCAAATTTCCACGGTCAGTATCCTCCCAAAATGTTGGACCGGAAAACTGCAGTCTCGCATATATTGTAGACATTGTTTTGTTGAAAAGAGTTTCTCCCATCAAATCCATATCCTGAATTGTATCCCTTGCAATCTTCAACGCAAATTCATCTTCCTGTTGGTTAAGGTAGAACAAAGCCAAGCCGATGTGTAAAAGCCTGATACCATGATTTTGACTAAAAAATTGAACAGCAAAATTTTTATCCATATCCTGAAAATTATCAAATACCAGAAACTTTTGCAACATCTCATCCTGAAGTTCCCTGTCCCAATTTTCCTGATAAATTTTAATCAATAATTTTTGCATTTCAAAAGCAAGGACATCTAAAATAAATGCCAGAGATTTTGCACGTTGAATTGCGTTAAAACACTGCTGAGCATAAAACACGAAATAACCTATACACGTTTTTATCCTGCTAACATGCTTATATACCATTAAATAGCCTATAAACTGTCCATAATAAAAAACAAGATTATACAAGTTACGCGGTTCGTTATGGTGTTGACCGTGCTTCAGCGCAAATCTGAAGTGAGTGTTAAGACGTACTGTAATGACTTCTATCAGTTCCTGATCATCACAGGCAATCGCCGTTTTTCCAACCTGGCTCAATTGTTCAACACACATAGTTGATAGATCAAACTCTCCTGCATCAAGAAAAACATTATAGACATTTCCAATCAGGCGGAAGCTTTTTTGTTCATAAAATGTACGTGATTTTTCCACTTCTGCCATCAAATTTTTCATTGTACGGAAAGAAATGTCATCCTGAATGCGTTCATCAACTTTGAAAAATAATTCCGGAATTTTCGGTTTTAACTTCACATAATGCCTGAGTAAAGCACCAATACCTTCAATCACTTGTGCTTTAGGTTCCTTGAATGGTACATAGACCAGTAAATCAATCAGTTGATTTAGTTCTTCAAATAACTCGTATTGAATTTTAGCCTGTTCATGCAGTGATATTGTTCCCGCAGAACCTTTAGCGGCCAGTAAATTTATCTTGGAATAACCACCATTTAATAAACTTTCTATTACATTGCTGGTCTTGGTAGATCTGAGAATGGATAAAACAAAAGGAAAACCAATCACCAGTGAAACTGCTAGTAAGACATGAAAATTAAAAACAAGGCTGGGTATTATTTGAATTCCTCCTTCTGCGAGCACCTTGAGGGTGAGAGCATGCACCAGACAAGCTGCGGACCACCAGACGAATAAGAGACTCGGCCAGTGATCCATGTATAAATCAATCAGCTTCGGAACATTTTGAGCGGCAAAACTGATGACGACTGTCAGACTGCCTAAAATGATAGCAAAGAATGAAAGCCAGACAATCGGAGCAAAACCGACATCGAGCTGGCTCCAATCTGGATTTGCTCCTAGATTTTGCAGAAAATCAGTGTAGACAGGAAAAAGGTAGGTACGGAACAGAAAATCAGCCAGTCCCATTCCGGAGAAAATGATCAGGGCAGCATACATTGAACGGGAACGTGTCAGTAATACGCCCAGAATACGCGTGAAACCCTGCAACAAATTGACTGATCCCCGCATTTCGCTTTATTAGCTTTCAGGTTTCAAGGGTCAGTGCACCCTAAAAAAACGGTAACTGCTTTTATTACTTACTGCTCACTTCAG
>JACNKY010000258.1 GCA_014381795.1 Pseudomonadota bacterium
TTTGACTAAATCACGTGTTGAGAACGGTTTCGTAACGTAGAGGTCTGCACCGGCTTCAACACCCTTTTCGATATCTTCAGTTTGTCCAAGTGCGGAAAGCAGAATAATTTTGGTATGTGCCAAGTTTTTCCTTGTCCGCAAGGTTCTGCAGATTTCATAGCCGGAACTGGTGTTCAGCATCACATCCAGCATAATCAAATCCGGAAGATGCATTTCCGCTAAGTTTAGTGCATCCACGTCGTTGTCTGACGTCAGTACATCGTAGCCGTTTTGCTTCATCAGGAATTCCAGTGAAATCAAAATCACTGGATTATCCTCTACAAGCAAAACTTTTTTTACCGCCATTTTATGCTGCTGTGTCAGGAGTTTAGCTTATGCTAGACTAAATTTCTCGCTTAAATAATATTTGATTGCTGCGTAAATAGTTGTCATTCTCGCGAAAGCGGGAATCCAGGAACTTGTAAGTATCTGAAATAATGGATTCCCGCTTTCGCGGGGATGACACACATTGGTGTCATTATGATTTTTTACTGGTTCATCATATTTGCTGGAATTAAAAAAAACTCTGAAACCATAATTTGTCATTTCAACCAGAGAGAGAAATCTTAATAATATTTGCGTTTAACTTAGGCAAGATTTCTCGCTTTGCTCAAAATGACACACAGTTATAGAATTTTTTCCGAGGTAATAACTTTAGTTTAAACATTTTATTTTTCAAGCAGTGAAAATTCGACCAACTTTGCATCATTCTGCACAAGGTCTCCAGGTTGAAAAAGGATTTCCTCCACAATTCCATCTGCAGGAGCAACAATAGTGTGTTCCATTTTCATAGCTTCCATCACTAATAACGGTTGCCCGGAACTTACTTCGTCTCCGGCTTTAACGAGTACACGGATCACGTTTCCGGGCATCGGTGCGCTAAGTCGAAAATCACTAACCTCTTCGCTTTGTTCGTATGCTAAAGGATCCAGTCTGCTGAATAATGTACGGCCATTTTCATGAACTGCCAACAGTTGTGATTCATGCTGTAGGACCAGTAAGTGATGTCCATATTCTTCCAAGCCCTCACTGTTCCAGGTTAGATCAAGCAAATCCTCATGTGCAGAAACTGTGACTGAAATTTCAGTATTTTCATGCAAAATCCGGAAAGTATTATTTTCTTCAAATATTTTTATTTCTGTTTCCGTCCCTTGTTGGTTTCGCAGTTGTACCCTGTGTGGTTCCTCAATTCCGGCCCGCCAGTTTCCAAGACTGTTCCAGGGTGAGCACGGTTCCATAGATTTTTGCGCTTTATTTTCAGAGTCCGCAAAGTCTTTCAGCAAACATGAAATCGCGGTGCCCCAACAAACCCAGTAAGCAGAATCTTTGTTGCCTGGCAGTAGCGATTCTAGCTTTGAATCCACAAAAAGAGTGTCCGTTTTTCCTTCTTCAAAATCCGGATACTGCATGATGCTCTGCAGAAAACCCAGATTTGTCACCACACCCAGCACACCGGATTGAGACAGTGCGGAACGCATTGCAGCAATCGCCTGCTTGCGTGAATCTGCGTGCACAATCAACTTGGCGATCATCGGATCATAGTGGATGCTGATTTCGCCGCCCTGTTCAACTCCTGTATCAATCCTGATGCTGGCTTTGGCAGAACTATTATTTTGCTTCAATCCCGGAAAAACCAAACGATGCAAAGTACCGATACTGGGCAAAAAGCCGGTTGCTGGATTTTCGGCATAAATTCTGGCTTCAATCGCGTGTCCTGTCTGACTGATTTCTTCTTGAGTTAAGAGTAGTTTTTCACCTGCGGCCACACGCAATTGCCATACAACCAGATCAAGTCCGGTTATCATTTCCGTAACCGGATGTTCAACCTGCAGACGGGTGTTCATTTCCATGAAGAAAAATCCGCGGTCGCTTCCGACAATAAACTCAACGGTTCCGGCACCTATGTATTTTACAGCCTTTGCTGCGGCAACGGCAGCGTCAGCCATACTCGAACGTAGTTCATCATCCAGAAAAGGTGAAGGTGATTCTTCAATGATTTTCTGGTGACGTCTCTGCAGTGAACAGTCTCGTTCAAAAAGATGAACAGCGTTTCCAAACTGATCACCAAAAATCTGAAACTCAATATGACGTGGTCCACTGATAAAGCTTTCCAGCAATACACGATCATCACCAAAGGCATTCCGGGCTTCGTTGCATGCAGATTCAAGCGCTTCCGGGAAATCTTCATGCTTGTGTACCACCCGCATTCCTTTACCGCCTCCACCGAGAACGGCTTTTATCATTAGTGGATAACCGAGCTTTTTCGCTTCCGAATGCAGGAAATCCGGACTTTGTTCAGCACCTTTGTAACCAGGAACAACAGGAACTCCTGCGTTTTCCATCACACGTTTGGCTTGATCTTTAGCACCCATTTGTTCGATTGCTTCAACAGACGGTCCAATAAAAACAAGTCCGGTTTGTGAACATTTACGAGCGAATTCCGCATTTTCCGATAAAAATCCGTAACCAGGATGAATTGCCTGCGCACCGTGTTTTTTGGCTGCATCCAGTAATTTTTCCGAACGCAAATAAGACTCGGATGGCGGTGATTCTCCAATGCGGCAGGCTTCGTCTGCAAGTTGAACATGAAGCGCACGTGCATCCGCATCTGCATAAACAGCAACAGTCCGGATTCCCATTTTTCGGCAAGTATGTATTATCCGGCAGGCAATTTCACCGCGATTGGCAATCAATATTTTATCAAACATTTCAATTACTTCAAAATATAATTACTGAAGCTTATTCTAAAAATGGTGAACCTGTAAAATTTGATAAATTTATGTCATTTCGAGCAAAGCGAGAAATCTTTATTAAGTTACAAAACTAATTTGAAAAAGATTTTTCCCTACGGTCGAAATGATAAATTTTAGGTTTCAGAGATTTTTCTAAACCATCAAACTTGATCCGCATATTGCGTTGCTTTTTTCAGAGCTCGTTCAGCATACCACGTTTTACGATCTGATTTACTCATCTTTTTTTCAGGAGCATTCAGTAGTCCGAAATTCGCGTTCATCGGCTGAAAAGTAGAGGATTCTGTTTCTGTTATGTAACGGATTAGCGCGCCCATCATAGTGTCCGGAGAAGGTGGACTTTCTACACGATTTTCGAGTGCCGCAGCAATTTGTCTGGCGGCCAGAATTCCCATTGCGGTGGATTCCATGTATCCTTCAACACCGGTAATTTGCCCCGCAAAAAAAACATTTGGATGCGTTTTTAGACTCAACTGAGGATTTAACAGAGCGGGACCGTTTAAAAATGTGTTGCGGTGAACCGAACCGAGTCGTACAAATTCCGCATTTTCCAACCCGGGAATCAACGCAAAAACTTCCTTTTGCGAGGTCCATGTCATTTTAGTCTGGAAACCCACCAGATTGTAAAGTGTACCAACAGAATTTTCCTGCCGAAGCTGAACAACTGCATGGTAACGCTCACCTGTTTCCGGATGATCAAGACCAACCGGTTTCATTGGACCGAAGCGTAAAGTTTCCGGACCACGCTCAACCATCACCTCAATTGGCAGACAGCCTTCAAAAGGACGTGTGTCCTCAAACTGATGCAGTTCAACTTTTTCTGCCTGTTGCACTGCTTCTATAAAAGACTGATATTGCCCGCGATGCATCGGACAGTTTAAATAATCAGCCTCACCTTTTCCGTAACGTGACGCGCGGAAAGTAAGATTCTTGTCGATTGATTCAGCAGTCACGACTGGAGCAATTGCGTCATAAAATGACAAATATTGTGTGCCCAGAATATCCTGGAGAGAAGTAGCGAGGGCATCCGAAGTTAATGGTCCTGTGGCAAATAAAACAAATGAATGAGCGTCAATCAGTTTTGCGACATCTGTAACTTCCTCATTGCAAAAACTTATCAGCGGATGAGCTTTTAACTGAGCTGTTACTGCTTCAGCAAATGGTTCTCTGTCAATGGCAAGGGCTTGTCCGGCAGGTACAGAAAATTTTTCTCCGTTCTTTAAAATCATGGATTTGTGCAGAGCCATTTCTGCTTTGAGCAAACCATGTGCGTTTTCTACCGCACGACTTTTGAATGAATTACTGCAGACCAGTTCAGCACAATTTCCGCTTTTATGGGCTTGAGTCATGCGTACCGGACGCATCTCAAAAAGCCGAACCGAGTGTCCGCGCTCAGCCAATTGCCACGCCGCTTCTGACCCCGCTAGCCCAGCCCCAACAACAGCAACTATTTGTTTTTCTTGTATTTTTTGCATTTGTTTTAGTTAATTATTTTTACGCTAACTTTATGTATATGTTTTAGTTTAAACTCTCTGCTGATTGTTTTAAGACTACTGACCAAGCTCCAATGCTAATAGTTCAATTGGAAAGTGGAAAGTTCAAAATAATTACCTGAAAATAATAAGGTAATTTTTGGGTAATGCCAAGGAAGAGAAGAATTTATGAACCGTCGCCAAGACACCGTTCCGGGGCTTTGAGCAAAGTTATAGAGTGTTTCTGACTTGTGAATAATTACTGGGGAATACTCACAGAAGAAGATGGGGTTGGTTTTAGGCGGATCAGTCCAGAAATCGTCTTCTCCATTCAATTCAATCCAAGAAAACTTGCCAGTGCATAAGAAGACCCAATAAGTTTCAGGGGCGGATTTCCTGTATTCATGGACTAACTCACCAGAACAAGGTTCAGCGATCAATAACCGAAGTGCTTTATTTCCTCACCTTTTTCATCAATATCAGTCATGGCCTGGATACCCATTTCGAGGTGCATATCCACATATTTGGCAGTAACTTTTTTATCCATTTCCTGTGTTTTAACACCTTCCGGAAGCAACGGCATATCTGAAACAAGGAGAATTGCTCCACGGGAAATTTTATTGGCATGTCCCACTATAAAGAGAGTAGCGGTCTCCATATCAATTCCAATCGCGGAAAGTTCAATCAGTCTTTTACGGAATTTATTGTCCCATTCCCAGACTCTGCGATTGGTGGTGTAAATGACACCGGTACGGTATTCCTGACCATAAGCGAGTACTGTGTCAGAGACAAATTTATGCAGTTTGAAAGAAGGTAAAGCAGGAACTTCCGGAGGCAGATAATCATTGCTCGTTCCTTCTCCGCGGATTGCTGCAATCGGGATAATATAACGTCCTATTTCTGCAGTTTGTTTTAGACCTCCGCATTTGCCTAAAAACAATACACCCTTGGGATTACAGGCTGTGAGCAGATCCATAATCGTTGCAGCGTTAGCTGAACCGATACCGAAGTTTATGATGCTCAGTCCGTTTTTATTAGTCGCGGTTTGCATCGGACCGCCCTCTCCCCTTATTTCACAATCGAAACGTTCGGCAAACTTGGTGATATAATTACTAAAATTTGTCAGTAAAATATAATCACCAAATTCAGCAATCTCTGTTCCTGTATAGCGAGGAAGCCAGTCACGCGTAATCTCTATTTTTGTTTTCATAAAAAGTTCCGGTTGTTAAAATTTGAGTTCCTTACTAGTTTCCCATAATTTTGGATGTATCTCAAACACTCACTTTCATTTTGCAAGTGCAGTATTTGAAAAAATTCATCAGCTGTGTTATTTAAAGCGACGTGCTAATGACAAGTTGCATGAGTACAACAAGCATAACAGGAATGTCAATTTTAATTAGATTTAACAAGACTGAAGAAGTAACAGCAAGTAATTCAGCTGACATAGGTTGCTGATTTGACTTTAAAGGGAGGGATCTTGTGACTTAAGGAAGTGTAAGAAAAACAGAAGCACCCCGAGTGAGCAGTGCTTCCGAAAGCAGGAACAAAAGAAATTACATTGCATCCCAGATTGCGTGACTCCAGGCACCGTTAGGTCTCTTGGAAATCACAGGGTCTGAATCAGATGACATTAGTACGTCAACTGTACGCTCATAATCAGCTGGCACCAAATAACCGACACCTTGTGGCTGATTTCCAAGCAATTTGCTTATTTCACGCATCATCCGACGCTGATGTTTTTCTGTCTGGGCACCAGTATCGTCGTTTTCAAGAACAATATCCGCTGCCTCATCAGGATGGTCGCCTGCGTACTTCCAACCTTTGATGGATGCTCTGAGGAAGCGCCCCATTTTACTGACGAAAGCCTTGTTTTTCAGATTGTTTTCCATCACATATAAACCATCTTCTAAGGTAGAAACACCTTGTTCTTCATACTTGTATACAACCAATTCAGAAGGACTGAGGCCTGCATCAACGATCTGCCAGTATTCATTATAAGTCATGGTTGAAACGCATTCAGCCTGCTTCTGCAGAATTGGATCCACGTTAAAACCCTGCTTCAAAACTGTCACGCCGTTTGAACCACCGGTGGTTGGAATACCTAATTTGCTCATCCAACTCAGGAAAGGATATTCGTTTCCGTAAAACCAGACACCCAGCGTTTTCCCGCGAAAATCAGCAGGAGATTTAATTCCGCTGTCTTTACGGCAGGTAAGCATCATTCCAGATTTCTTGAAAATCTGCGCGATGTTAACCAGTGCTACACCTTTTTCACGTGAAGCCAATGCTGAAGGCATCCAGTCTACAACCACATCTGCTCCTCCTCCTGCAATCACCTGCGGCGGAGCAATGTCCGGCCCGCCCGGTTTAATTGTTACGTCCAGTCCTGCGGCCTGATAATAGCCTTTATCTTGTGCTACATAATAACCTGCAAACTGAGCCTGTGTGACCCATTTCAACTGAATGGTCACTTTATCTGCTGCTTGTGCGGAAAATGCCAGCCCGGTTGCCAGTATTACCATCACCATTTTTTTCAATATACTCATTTTTTACTCCATAATAAATTAAGGTCAGACTTACTTTTTAAATTCAGTCAAGTCAGCCGACACGGAAAGAGGGGTGCCATCCTGTGAACTGCCGCTCCAGAAAAGCCAGCAGAGCGTAGAACAACGACCCTGACAATGCTGCCACCGCAATGGATGCCCATACGACGTCAACATTCATGCGGCCGA
>JACNKY010000245.1 GCA_014381795.1 Pseudomonadota bacterium
TAAACTGTTTGGTCTTTGCTTCTGAAGGCCAAAAATATGATTCATGGGTAGAAACTTGTCTAGCCAGGTTTTGTCCTACCATTGAAGGCAAATCCAATGCTTCTTCACGTAGTTCATCCAAAGTGTGACGAGAATCTAAAGGCACCAGCAATCCTGAACATTCACCGCTTGATCGTATTGCCTTAACCAAGGAACGTGTATCAACACCCTCTAAAACAGGGATTCTGCACTCTATCAACCATTCCTCCAGGGTTTGAGTCGCTCTCCAATTACTACTCAATTGACTCAGTTCACGTACAACCAAAGCTGAAGCGTGTGTGGTTTTTGACTCCATGTCATCCTGGTTCACACCATAATTACCTATTTGGGGATATGTCATTGTCACTATCTGTCCGGTGTAGGATGGATCAGTAAGAATTTCCTGATAACCCGTCATTGATGTATTGAAGATCACTTCTCCGGTAGCCTCAACAGGAGCTCCCCGTAATTTTCCTCTGAAGAAGCGGCCGTTACTTAAGACAAGTAGTCCGTCTGTGGTACCTCCCATTTTCACAGGAGAGTAATATTCTGACATGGAAGTTTTAAATCACGATTGATGAGTTTTAATCAGCTAAAAAATAGTAAACCCAAAGAATCCGTAAAACACAGTTCACACTCAAAATATCCGTTTAAATGCAGATGTATTTTGCTGATTTGGGTATGAGAGGTTCACCTTTATTAAATATGTTTGCTAGTGCATGTTCTATGCATGGAAGTAATCCTGCTTGAAGTGCTCTCTCTTGCCAATGAATATACTCCTTCTGAAAAAAAACGTCGAGTGCTTCCTTATAAATTATGAACAAAGTTTTCCAGCAGTTAGCAACTACAAAAAATACTATTATTTTTTGTGTAAAGACCTTATAGAAAAAATGGATTAATGCAGATTCAGCCACATTACTATGCAAGCAGTGTGTATAAAGCATGAGTACTGCAGTTGATTTCGATGTTAAAACACATAGCGTTACCTGCAGATATGTGTAAAGCTCAAGTTAATACAAAAACAAGCTAACTTGTTTTTGAGCAAAACCTGACGCCAATCTTTCGTTTTTAGCTGATACATGTTAAAGATTAGGGTATAAAACAGTTAAAGTGAGGATAAATTTTCAACAAAAAAATACAGTCTTTAGTTTGCTGTAAAACAGCAAAAACTCTAAAAGAGACATTTTAAGTGAATTTTAAGGACAATTAAATGAAAAATAAAAGCGCAACTTTGCAAATGAAATGAGGGATTTTGAAGGAAACATTTAAGGGCAACGCACAGGCGATCACGCCTATTCCCAGCCTTAATTTTAAAAAAATTCAAAGGCAAATTTTACAGGCTGTTGAAGACGTCAACAATTTTAGCAATTCTTCCTTTATGCTGAAGATGCGCAAAACAATTATGTCTGCAGACACAGGTACTAAGGGGGCTCACGTTGATGGGAGCATCATAGGTAATCTGGCAGATAATGCTGAAGTTTCGGCTTTGGTTTCAAAAATAGCTAGTGATCCTGTCTCTACTGTTGCAAGGGTTAAGCTGGTCAGAAGCGTGATGCATGACAAACGGGACTTCCCTCTGTCCTTTTACCGCAACCTCTTGATTCAAGCTACTCTTACTATTTATCTAGGAAACATAACACCTGCAACTTTGCAAATTGCCGGACAAACATACCGTTTATATTTGGAAAAAATAATAACGACACACAAAAAAAATATGCTCGTCGTTCACTCAAAACAACTAAAAAATGTAAATCTGGATGTAATCTCAATCAAAGACTTGATAAAAGCGGATGATGAAGGCGAAGAAGAGGTTGATGAAAATGAGGCAATGGTTATCCAGGAAATAAAAATAACTTTAAAATTACTGGAATATACTGATTCTCTTGATGAAGATACCCGCGGAAGCATTACCATGTCAATGCAAATGGATGAGTTGGATGAGTTGACTTCTAAACACAGAGTGAAGAGTTTATTTGGAGGAATAGGAGGAGGTGCGGATTCCGCTAAGAACAAACACGCTCTTGTGGTACGTAAAACTTTAGCGGCACTTGAAGTGATGAAACGCATACCAGTTCTGCATCCAGTCGGGCTGAAGATAGTGGCCAAGCTACAGGAAATAGACAGTAAGCTACCACTGCCTTATTTAATGGAAGCTAGGGTACACATGCAGGCACTTCGGATATTAACTTTACGTTTAGTGATGCGGGATTTAACGGCTAGACCATCCATGACTCCAACTTTCAACAAAGCAATAGTTGCATACCACAAAGCTTTAAAGAGATCTTCTTTTTTGAATCCAAAACGCGGTGATATAACTGTGTTGTCAGAATTCGCTCAAATTTCATACTACGCATATGAACAGCGTAAAATGCTTAGTCTTGCAAATCATGGTGTCTTGAAAATCCTAGAAATGGGCAAAAAGGCAATTGATGTGCTTGCACCAAGCAACAGAGCATACCTCAACCAGCAAAAGCAGATTCAAGCTGCCCTAAAGTCAATGCGAAGGTACGGTTGAACTTTGTGTTTCAAGGCTTATACAGCACTTCTGCTTTAAATACAGTCAGACTTTTTGACTGCTCAACGCGGTGGATTTTATTTTATTTCAGGCAAAAGAGGTTCTAAATGTTTAAGCACAGTCGCTGCGATAATTTGATGACCTTCCGGATTAGGATGGATTCCGTCTGGTTGGTTCAGACTTGGAATTCCTCCGACATCTTTCAGTAGAAACGGAATAATCGGCAGTTTATATAACTCCGCCAATTCATGAAAAACCTTCCGGAAAGACTCTGTATATCTCGTACCGTAATTTAGTGGAATCTGCATTCCGGAGAGCAAAACCTGTATTTTTTCAGACTGAGCTAACTCAATTGCCTTGCTTAAGTTTTTCTTCATGTGCGCCACACTTAATCCGCGCAAACCATCATTTCCACCCAATGCAATAATAATTATATCGGGTTGAGATCGGATGTACCATTTGAGCCGTGAAGCTGCGCTGGCACTTGTGGAACCGCTGATTCCCGCATTGATAAGCTTTACAGCATGACCTTTGCCAAAAAGTTCCTTTTCCACTAAAAATGGATATGCTTCCTCTTTACTGACTCCGAAACCTTCCGTTAAAGAATCTCCAAGCGCTACTATTAAAGTTTGTGAAAAGCAAATTCCAGAGAATAAAATCAATCCGAACATAAGCAATACAAACCTGTAAAAACAATGTCTAAATATTTTCATCTGTCTCAACTGGCTTCCATATGTTTAATCTGTGAGAAAAAGGCTGAACGGGATTCTTTGCTACGTTCCTTTTTTACTTCTGCAGTAGCTTCCCCGATGATTGGAACTGCGAGCAGTTCCGGATCGATGTTAAGCAGAAAACGGGAAGGTTCCTGCTTGATGCTTTCTCCGTAACGTTTACGGGATTTAGCCATCGAAAAAGTTAATTCCTGCTGCGCTCTTGTGATACCTACATAACATAAACGACGCTCCTCATCCTCACCCCCTTCTTCGATGGCACGATTGTTAGGAAAGACACCTTCAGACATACCAACCATGAAGACAAAAGGAAATTCCAGGCCCTTCGCGCTATGAAGAGTCATGATGGAAACTTGATTCGCTTTAGTTTCCGGATCGTTGTCACTTTGCGTAAAAAGCGTAATACGCTCTAAAAAGCTTTGAAGATTTGCTTCCGGAAATTTATCAGCATATTTCCGGACACTTACTAGTAATTCATGAACATTCATCACACGGCGTTCACGCGCCTTGACGTCACCACTTTGAGTTTCAAGAAATCTAAGATAACCGATTTCATCAAGTAAATCCTTGAACACTGTACCCAATTTTTCATTGGAGAAACGTTGCTGATAATTATTAATGATACCTGTAAACATTTCCATTGTGAAGGCAGAATCTTTGGGAATACCTTCATATTTTCTGGCACCCCTCATTACTTTAAACAAAGGAAGATGTGTTTCCTGACAGTACTCATTCGCTTTCATCAACGATGTTTTACCAATTCCACGCCGGGGAGTGTTGATTATACGGTGCAGACTTACTTCATCATTTGGGTTATGAATAACTTTCAGGTATGCCAGCGCGTCCCGGATTTCTTCTCGATCATAAAAGCTAGTTCCGCCTAACATCCGATAAGGTATTTTTGCCTCACGGAGTGCTTCTTCAACAAGACGTGACTGAAAATTGGAACGGTAGAGAATTGAATAGTCTAAATAACGTCGGCCCTGCTGCATTATTTTTGTGCGAATCTTCCGTGTCACTGCTTCCATTTCTTCTGCTTCAGTATCTGCTAAAAGCCAATCCAGTTTTTCACCGTCATGTTTTTCGGACCAGAGTTTTTTTGGCATACGCTGAGTATTCTCGGAGATAACCTGATTTGCAGCAGTTAGAATTTTTTGCGTTGAACGATAATTTTGTTCTAAACGGATAAATTTTACTTCCGGAAAATCACGTTCAAAATCTAAAATATTCTTTACTTCCGCACCACGCCAGCTGTAAATTGATTGATCATCATCACCAACTACGCAAAGGTTTCTGTGACGTTTTGTCAGATGACGCAGAAGTTTATATTGAATGCGGTTCGTGTCTTGATATTCGTCTACCATTAGATAACGGAAGCGCTCCGTTAAAGTGTCCATGACCTCCGGATGCTTCTCAAATAGAGTCAGCGTAAGGTTGAGAATGTCGTCAAAATCAATAGCATTACAGCCTTTCATTGTTTGCTGATAGTGCAGAAATATCTTGCCTACTAATTGTTTTTGCTGTGATTCCTGTTGATCCAGAAATTCTTCCGGAACAGCACCCGTGGACTTTGCCTGACTGATTTCATAATGAACAGACTTCGCATCTATCAATCCGCTATCGTCAAAATCCTGATCCTCCATTATCGTTTTGATCACTGAAAACTGATCGCGAGTATCGTATATAATGAAATTGGAACGGTATCCTAGATGATGTATAGATTTACGCAACAGACTCACCCCCAAGGCGTGAAAAGTACTCAAATGTATACCTTTCTGTTTCCCTGAGAGCATCTCATGTAAACGCTCCCGCATTTCTTCTGCTGCTTTATTTGTGAAAGTAACTGCAAGGATTTGCTGAGGAGAGATCTGCTTTTTCTGGATCAAATATGCAATACGCTGTATAATGACACGTGTTTTACCGCTGCCTGCACCGGCAAGAATCATGACGGGTCCATCTAGAGTAGTAACTGCTTCCTTTTGCTGTGCGTTAAGTGCTGACAATGAATTCATGAAACGGAAAAGATCAATAAATATTTTGCATAATTTGTGATAAAGTATTGTTGATCAAACTCAAGTATTTCAGCAAGCCATTTCAAACCTGCTGTATTAACAATTATCATAATTTCTGAAAAACATAACCATGACAGCGGATGAAATACAAAGTTTTTTGCAGCAAGAATTTCCCGAAAATCCAATGTTCGTGGAATCTTGTGAAAATCGGCGTGCAAGACTACGCCTAGATGTTGATCATACCCACTTGCGTCCAGGAGGAACTGTCTCTGGGCCAACAATGATGTTACTTGCGGACACTGCAATGTATGCTGCAATTTTAACTACAATGGGTGGAGTAGTTTTAGCCGTGACGACAAATTTGAATATTAATTTTTTACGTAAACCTGAACCGCACCGTGACCTTTTAGGAGAGTCGTGGCTGATGAAAGTGGGAAAACGTTTAATCGTAGGTGAGGTTATTATCTACTCGCAGGATGACCCTGAACCAGTGGCACACGCGACATGTACTTATTCTATTCCTCCGCAATCAATACAAACAAAAGTTAAGAGTTAAATGTGGTGGATCCTGTTTACTTTATTATTTGTTGTTCCTAGCATAGAAATATGGGTGCTCATGCAGTTGATTTATTTTATGCCGCTCGGCACAATATTTTTGCAGTGTGTTGTAACAATCGCGGCCGGTTTGTGGTTCATGCAGGGTGAAAATTTTTCACTATGGACCCTGGTCGAAAGTGAATTACGTAACCGGAGAGTTCCTACAGAAGAAATCTTTGAGGATTTGTTACTTTGGTGTGGAGGAGCTTTACTCATTGTGCCCGGACTTTTAACAGACGCACTTGGGTTGGTTATCTTTATCCCTGTGGTGAGGGAAGAAAGTATTCGCTGGCTTAGAAAACGGGTACAGAAATATTTGGGACTACCACCATTGAATTAAATGGTTCTCGGATTAATTTTTGCTTTTAAATTGGAAAAACATGTTTACTGGAATTGTACAGGGAATACGAAAAATATTAGTCGTGGAAGATCTTCAAGGTGGAAGAAGATTAAGGATTCAACTCGAAGATTTGGCCGAGAAGCTTAAACAGGGTGCAAGTATTGCGGTAAATGGAGTATGCTTGACCGTTGTTCGTTTTGAGAAAGATTGGGCTGAGTTTGACATTATTCAGGAGACACTTAATAAATCAAATCTTGGTGTGCTGAAGGTTGGAAATTTCGTTGACATCGAGCGCGCATGTAGTTTTGGTGACGAGGTTGGTGGACATTCTGTAACAGGTCATGTGGACTGCAAAGGAATTATTGAAGAAGTCCGCATTACACCCAATAACTGTGATCTTGTCGTAAGTTGCGGCAAAGAGTGGATGAAATATTTAATCCCTAAAGGTTGGATCGCCATGGATGGTGCTAGTTTAACTTTGGTTGAAGTCGGCGAAAATTACTTTTCAATTTCACTGATACCGGAAACTTTGGAACAAACAGTTCTTGGCAAAAAGAAAAAGGGTGATACCGTAAATCTTGAATTTGATCATACAACAAAAGTAATTGTTCGTACTGTTGAAAGGATGCTTCCGCAGATTAAAAAACAACTGCTCGAAGGGAAAAATAATTATTAAACAAATATAATTCATATGTACAAATTAAAGTATTGACAGTAGTAGATAGTAGGTTTA
>JACNKY010000263.1 GCA_014381795.1 Pseudomonadota bacterium
TCAAAAACCCTAACGATTTACCTAAAACTTCGTCTGTAGAGTATCCAAAAATCTTTTCTGCGCCTTGATTAAACATCAAGATCTGCTGAGCTGAATTAATCGAAATAATAGCATCCTCCGCAGTTTCCATAATTCCGGACAGCTTGGACTGGGACATGACCAGTTCAGCAGTACGCTGCTTTATTTGTTCTTCTAGACTGGTCCGGTAGTCCCAGAGCTCTTCCTCCATTTTGCGGAATCTGGTGATATCAAGACCGGTAACTGAATAGTTGATTGTGTTGCCGTTATCGTCGCGTAGAGATGCAACAGTAAATGAAATCAGCCTTTCGCCTCCATTTTGCGTCTGCCAGTTATCTTCATAAGTCGTCCTGTAAGGAGGCTCTATCGCTTCTTCAAGCAAACTTTTGATAAGATTGTGTACTTTTGGTTTGAAGAATAATTTGAGGAAAGATTTGCCTTCTGCTTCTTTCCGGGAATAACCCATCGTCTCCCGGCAAACACGATTTATCAGGATTATTTTTCCTGTTGTGGAAAGGATGAGAAAAAGCGTGTCAATAGTATCAAAAAACTCAGGGGCGTCTTCAGGCGGTAATCCCTTTAACATGCTGGATGATTTCATGACTTTCTTTTGCTTGCAGTCCTCTGGGATTAGTGCGGTTCAAATTGCAGAAGCTGTATTATAAAACACAAATAGCTTAGTTTAAAAGGGAAAGTTAACTGATGGGAAAGAAAATGCAGATTCAGCGACAGCAAGCACTGAGTATATTAACGCCTCAGTTGTTATTTTATAAAATGCTGACCCTCGTTTTTTAAACATAAGACAGGGCAGTTTGCATAACGGGTTACCTTTTCGGTGATGCTACCCTTCATGCTGTAGGCAAGTCCTTTGTAACCGTGACTGCTCATCACAATCAAATCAACCACTTTATTTTTGGTGTAGTTGATAATCTCAGACACAACTTCGCCTTCCAGTACCACCAAATTGAATTCACTTCCGGGTGAGTCTTCACTCTCAAGAAAGTTTTTTAAATTTTTCTGCCCTTCGCAATTTCTGGAATATTCTGACATCACTGAAATGGTATTTTCTTTTTTTTGCTCTGCCTGCTTTTCCACATACAATAAAGTAACGCTGGCACCAAATTCTGTTGCAAGGCGGGCAGCATATCTCAAAGATATCTTAGAATGGACTGAGCAGTCTGTGGGCACGAGGATCGTCTTCAACTGCAGCATTAATAATTCTCTTGCTAGGTTATTTTATGTTCCAGAAGAAAATAACTGCTGGAAAAGTTTACAAATGAACGCCAATCATAATATTCACTGAAGATTAAAAACATCCGTAAATTTACTAAGTAAGTTGCAAACTCTTGATAATTTTTGAAGAATCCATCATTAATCACTAAAATTATAATCTTATTTTCTTAGAGTTATCCTGTCTTGACAAAAAACTGATTTTACTTGATTATATATTTATTTTGAATTTTCAGCCTTTCACAGAAATTACATTTTCAGCCCTTTTAAATACCTCAACCTCAAATCTTAGATTTGATTTTCCCAGCATTTTAGGTTTGCGGAACCTGAGCTATATTTTCCGGTTTTCTGGAATAAATGCTAATATGCTGGCTGAAATACAATCTAAATTAAAAGAGTGATCCTCCACTTTGAAAATAACTGTTTCAAATTCATATGTTTAAAATAATCACAATAACAATAACTTTTTTTGCTTTATTTGCTGCTAATTCCCACGCGCAGGAAAAAGAGATGGCTGCCCTTACACCGATGGGAGCCTTGGGGGAGTTCTCCGAAATGGAGAAGCAAATAATTTTTAATAGTCTTCAGGAATCACTTTCGACTCATTATGCTCTTTCTTCTCAAAAAGCCTTTGAAGCAGCACTAGCGCAGGCTTTTGAAGAACTTGATTATGAAGAGTGTACTGAAGATCAGTGCTTTGCCTTGATTCAGCAAATCCTCCAGGTAGACAATTTATTTCTCTTTAACATGACACGAGAGGGTACTTTCACACAACTTTCACTGACCCGGGTAGATCTTGACAGTCAGCGTCTTGTACGTACAGCTTTTTGTGAAGACTGCAGTATTGGACAGCTTAATATGCAGGTTGAAGGCTTGGTTATAAAATTAATTACAGAAGATAAAAAATCTGTAGCAGGCACAAAATTCATTGAAACACCAAAACCAAAAGAGATTCCTGTTCCTGTTCAGAAACCGCTTCAGAAGTCTGCCCCGCAAATTGAACCGGAACCTGTTTCGGAGCCGGTTGTAAGTGCTGAAGAAGATAGTTCTGCAGACAAGACCTGGCAATATGTAGCAGCTTCGGTTACCGTCGTTTCTGCTTTAATGTCCTACAATGCAGCCAAGTCATACAATGACCTCTCATCCAAAAACTCTGTTCTTTCTACACAATATTCAAACTCAAGCAGCAATAGCGAACAAGCTGCTTATAAAAGCGAATACGACAGTAATGCCAGCAAAATGAAATCCTATAAAAGCAGCTCTCAGACTTGGGATTTACTGACTCTGTCCGGACTCGGCTGGACTGCATATTTGATGATGAATGACAATTCAGAGTCAGCTTCCTCAAATCACGAAAACTCTTACTCACTCTACATTCCACAACTTGCATTCAGAAAAACACTGACCGGACCACAAGCATTATTAGGCTGGAATTTTAATTTTTAATATTTTTGGATTTATTATGAAAATATCCTCTTTAATTACAATTTACTTCACTGTTTTGATAAGTTTTTTCATCATCTCCTGCGGCCAAACAACTCTCAAGGATGATGGTCTGGACTCTAAAAGTATTGAAGAAGCCTCAGGCACAAGCACTGGAGGTAGTAGTGATGATAACAGCACTGGGGATAGTGGTGATGATAACAGCACTGGGGATAGTGGTGATGATAACAGCACTGGGGATAGTGGTGATGATAACAGCACTGGGGATAGTGGTGATGATAACAGCACTGGGGATAGTGGTGATGATAACAGCACTGGGGATAGTGGTGATGATAACAGTTCTTTCACTGTTTCTTCTGTCTCTCCCGCAGATGGAGCAACTGGAGTAAATAAAACAGGAACAACTATTACTATTACTTTTAGTGATGATGTCAGCTTGAAAAACACCGACGACTCTTCGACAACTTCCTGGACGACGACAGTTACTTCTGAAGATTCATGCTCTGGTAGTTATGGTTGGAAGTTAGTTCACATTTCTCGCGATAATTTTACAAATTGTCATCCCGAAAATGGCTCAGTAAGTGGAAAAACAATTACTTTGTCTCTGAAAGGAACACTTGCCTCTTCAGGAAATTACATAATAAAAGTCCTCAAAACCTCTCTCGACGGGTCTGCCTCAACTCAATCCAGCTCAGGAGTACAGCTTTCCTCAGAAGACAACTCATCTTTCACAGCAAGCAACTAACTTTATTCGCTTTTTAAAGTTTACATCTTATCAAGACTCAATGCCTCAACAAACTTCCCGGACTGATTACATTGTGCTCTTTGCTTTGGGCGCATTGTGGGGTTCGTCCTTTGGTGCAATCAAAATAGCGTTACATGGAGTAACACCGCTGACTGTTATGAGCGCCAGAATATTACTCGCTGGTGGGGCTTTATTATTGCTGACATTTGTGAGGAAAACGCAATTCCCTCGTGGAGCGCAGAACTGGATTAAAATTTTCTGGATGGCAATTTTAGGAACGTTGATGCCTTTCTATCTTGTTCCGTGGGGTCAACTACAAATCGACAGCAGTCTCGCTGCAATTCTGATGGCAGTCAATCCTATCTTCGCGCTTATTCTCGGACATTTTTTTAGTGAAAATGAACACTTCAGCTTACGTCAATTATTGGCCATGGCAATAAGTTTCACCGGTATTTTACTTGTTTTTGGTGAAAACGCATTATCTGAATCAAATGGAAATATTATCGCACAATCAGCGGTAATACTGGCAGGAATTGGATATGTAATTTCGGGAGTTATTGCAACACGAATTAAGGGAGTTACAGCTGACTCAATCAGCGCCTCAATTTTTATCTGCGCATCCATAATCGTGCTGCCGCTCTGGCTGATAATTGAACAGCCCTGGAACATGCATTTAGAGACAGAAAGTCTTTTAGCTTTGACTCACCTCGGTCTTGTTTCAACCGGAATGGCCTTTTTAATGCGCTATTACATTATACTCAGAGCCGGAGCTGTTTTTCTGTCTTATGTAGCCTTTATTATTCCTATGTTTGGAATTTTATTCGGAGTCCTGTTTTTAGGTGAAACACTCTCCTCTAACACCCTTGGTGCAGTGATATTGATTCTTTCAGGTGTCTATTTAGGACGTAAATAAAAGCTGTGTTTTTTCAGTTTAAAAAAAGAAAATATTTAGACCTCACATTCAATAGAAATAAATATGTACAGTTCCCTGATTTCTCCAAAAACTGTTAACGAACACCTTGAGGATCCAAACTGGCGTTTTATTGATTGCCGTTATGTGTTGACTGAACCGGATAAAAAACAAAAAGAATTCGCGGAGTCTCATCTTCCAGGAGCAACTTATGCACATGTAAATCATGACCTTGCTGCTCCACATATTAAGGGTAAAACGGGAAGGCACCCCTTACCGAAAATAGCGGAGCTAAGCAAAACTTTTTCTGCATGGGGGATCAGTTCCTCGACTCAAGTTGTGGTTTATGATGATGCCGGTGGAGCATACGCGGTGCGGCTCTGGTGGATGTTACGCTGGCTCGGACATGATGCGATTGCAGTGCTGAACGGAGGTTGGCCGCGTTGGCTTAAAGAAAAGAGGCCTATCAGTGCAGAAATATTTATTCCGGACACAGCGGAATTTAAAGCAAGCCTGCGGGAACACTGGTTAGTTACTGCCGAAGATGTCCAGAACAATTTTGATAATCCGGAAGTACGTGTCTTTGATGCACGCAACAGAGACAGATTTCGCGGAGAAAACGAAACCATTGATCCTGTCGCAGGTCATATTCCAGGTGCAGTCTCAGCTCCGTTTGCTGAAAATCTTGATGCAGACGGCAACTGGAAATCAAAATCCGAACTGCGTAAAATGTATTTGGAATTGCTTGACGGTTCACCTGTGGAAGAAGCTGTTACATATTGCGGTTCAGGAATTACCGCCTGTCATAATATCCTCGCCATGTGCTATGCCGGACTCGGAAATACACGTCTTTATTCTGGTTCATGGAGTGATTGGATAACCAATTCTGAAAGACCGGTCGCCTGAGCAACAGTAAAACGGTTTAGCTGTATTTCCTGCACAGCAATTCTCAAGCATCCGTAGAGAGTTTCCTTCCTGCCGGCAGTAGAATTACAACTCAGTTAATGGATCATGACGGGAGGCTCCGTCAGCGGGTGTGCAGGAAATTATGTTTGGCTGCAGACTCATTTTCTTTAAGTAACATTCACGAATACTGTTAACAAATTCATCTTCTTTTTCTACTGTTACCAGAGCAACTGCACAACCACCGAAACCTGCACCGGTCATCCTTGCACCCAGACATCCGGGAGCAGTGAGTGCACATTCCACCATCTCATCCAGAGCTGAACTGGAAACCTCAAAGTCGTCACGCAAACTTATGTGAGAATCCTGCATGAGCTGTCCCAGCAGTTGGTGATCATCGGAGCGCATCGCTTTCACTGCCTGCAGTACACGCTCATTTTCGGAGATAACGTGTTTCGCACGGCGATAGAGTAAAGGTTCCATTTCGGCTGCTTGTGCCTCCAAGTTGGACAGTGTTGCATCACGCAACATATTTTTTCCCAAAATCGCAGAGGCTTCCTTACACTGGCTATGACGTTCATTGTAATGAGAATCAACCAGCCCGCGTCGTGTTTTTGTATCAAGGATAATTATCCGGAGTCCTTCAGGAAGCGGAACGTGCTGAATATCTAGATTCCGGCAGTCAATAAAAAGCGCATGTCCGGAAACACCGCACGCAGAAATAAGCTGATCCATAATTCCGCAACTTACTCCAACCCACTCGTTTTCAGCACGCTGAGCCAGCTTTGCGGCAATTTTCGGCAGCCAGGTAAATCCGGAAAATTCAGCAAAGGCGCGGATGAGAGCTGTCTCAAGTGCAGCCGATGATGACAGACCTGCTCCCTGCGGCACGTCACCGGACATCACACCTTCCCAGCCTGAAAGAGGCCAATTCTCCTCCTTCAAAACCCAAACAACTCCGTTCAGATAATTCTGCCAGCCTTTTAGCTGTAATTGCGGTTCCGTAAGATTTACTTTTGTTGAATCATCGTAATCCAAAGAATGAAGTATAACAGTTTGATCTTCACGTGGACGAGCAGCGATCCAATGAGCCTCTTCGAGCGCGAGAGGCGTCACAAAACCTCCGCTGTAATCAGTGTGTTCGCCAATAAGGTTGACTCTACCAGGAGCGCGTATCAAGTGGGTTGGACTGCTTCCAAAGCGTTTTTCAAAAGCTTGCTGGACTTTTATGGCGATTTTGTTCATTACGCCTTCTTGCTGTAATGCAGAGTGGAACACTCTCTGAGACAACCTGCAGCCATTTCCGGCGTGAGGTCACGTTGAGCTTCAGCAAGCATTTCGTAACCAACCATGAATTTACGGATACTCGCCGAACGCAGCAAAGGTGGGTAGATGTGTGCGTGAAGTCTCCAAGCATTTTTTGAGTTTGAAGAAAACGGCGCTCCGTGCCACCCCATTGAATAAGGAAAGCTGGTCTGAAAAAGATTGTCGTAGCGTGAAAGTAGATTCTTTAGTAATTCTGCCAGCGCCTTCTGTTCATCACCGGATAGTTCCTGCAGATCGGAAACATGCCGTTTCGGAAGAATCAATGTTTCAAAAGGCCAGACAGCCCACCAGGGGACTACAGCCAACCAGTGTTCGTTTAGCTCAACTAGACGTTCTTGTTGTCTCAGTTCGTGAGCAAC
>JACNKY010000181.1 GCA_014381795.1 Pseudomonadota bacterium
AGCTCAGGTGAAAGTACTGGTTATCCCATCCTGCCGCCCCTCTGCGGTAGCAGGAGTAATGGTGCTGGCTGTATATGGGAAACTGCTGCTGGATGAAGAATTATTAAGGAAGAGGGTCATGCTGCCATCTTCAGTAGTAGAAATTCCGTCCTGCTTCCTGGGACTTGTCACAACAATATCTGTTTTGTTGTCTCCATTGAAATCACCAAATGTAATACCAAGAGGATTTTCTCCCGCATCATATTCTACCACAGCCTCAAAGACTGTTCCAGAAACACTTGAAGGACCTACACTCGATTCTGTCGCTAAATCTGTAGATCTGCATGCAACAAGAAAGAACGTTCCTGAACTTACAAGAAATAACAGGATAACCATCCGTAAATTAAGACTTGAATAATACTTAGCGTTCATTGATCAAGCCTTTAAAAAAGAGACCATATTTGTCTTCATGATAGTCCTGAATTAAACCAAAATATTTGTTCCAGGGAGGAACCGGTGTACGTTCCCTGCTTTGATAATAAAGTACTGTGTTGAGAAGTTTCCAGCGTTCTTCAAAAAACACTTTTAAAGGCGAAGTTTCCTGAAGTCCTTCAAACACAATCACAGGTGATCGTGCACCGAGAGCATATTCTTCAAAATGCAGGATAATTTTATCGCCTTCACCCGCCAACAACTGTTCTTCCAGGTATGCTGTTGCCTGAAAGTCAATTTTGATCCAGTCTGCAAGGTCCAGTAATTGGTGATGGACGTTCACATTCATTTTGTTGGTATCATCAAGAGCAAGTCGAATTCCCAAATCTTCCGCAAGCGAGCGTATGGTCGGTAAATAATCTTCAGTCACTTCTTCATTGATTTCAAAATAAAACATCTCCTTATACTCAGGAAACAACTCCAGAAGTGTCTTTAATGTTCGCGGATAATTAAGATAAAAAGCGTCAACGTTTTGCGAAAATGTCAATGAAGGCATTTTTTCCTGATCACGTTCCATGTGTTGTCTCAACAGACGGACAGTCAGAAAAGTAGCAATCAGTGAAGCAAATCGTACAAGTACCGAAGGGATAGATAATTCTTGTGAACGAGCTACTATTTCTCCAAAATTATTTGCATCTATGTCGATTGCCAACAATTCAAAACCACGTGTTGTAGTCTGTAAATTAGGTGGGGCAAGAGCGTCAATGGATTCCGCTTTTACAGAAATCCATTTCAGATAATTCCTCGCACGGTCAGTCAGTTCATCCCATTCACTCTCAGTTACAACCTTTAAAACATTCTCGATTACATCCGGAAAACACGGAGTCGGCAAGGCCCCTGGGAAAGCTGTAACAGTCTGACTCGAAAGATTTGACTCATTAGTTAAACTGACAAGATATTCTTGCAATTCTTCTAGGTTTTGCATAAGCAAATATTTTTCAATTAAACTTGAGTCTGAAGATAAGACATCTTATTTTTAATTTCACCGCTGATTTTTAGGGTACATAAAATTCTAACCTTGATGCTGGTAAAGTATAACACGAAAGCCCTGAAAAAATTGAACTACAACTGCTCTTTCCTGTTCCCGACAATTATTTCCTAACTACCTGTACCAAGAGCTAAATTGGCAAATTTCGTGTACTGACCGATAAAAGCGAGACGTTTCATGCCTATTTCGCCATTTCGATGTTTCGCAATACTTATTTCTGCAATCCCCTTGTCCTCAGTATCAGGATTATAAACCTCATCCCGATAAATAAAGACTATCAAGTCCGCATCCTGTTCAAGTGCACCTGATTCACGCAAATCTGACATCATAGGTCGTTTTTCAGTACGCCTCTCGAGTCCTCGGTTCAATTGAGACAGAACAAGCATCGGCAGAGAATATTCTTTGGCTATACCTTTCAATGATCGTGATATTTCTGATATTTCCTGTTCACGTGAAGGATTCCGCATATTGCTCTGCATCAGTTGCACATAATCAATTACCACAAGTCCAAGTTCAGGAAATTCCTTTTTGGCCTGACGAATTACCTGTCTGACGTAATTAGGATTAATTCCGGAACGGTCATCTACTAACAGTGGTGCTTCCATCATCCTGGTGGTGCCTTCCATTAGTTTGTCCCAGTCCTCCTGTTCGAGGTCACCAACAAGTAATTTTCTGTTATTTACTTTTGCTTCACTACATATCAACCTCATGGCAATGTGTTCTTTTGGCATTTCAAGACTGAAGATCAGTGACGGAATTTTAGCATGTCCTGAAGCATAAAGCGCCATATTCATGGCAAGTGCTGTTTTCCCCATAGAAGGCCTAGCAGCAAGAATGATTAAATCACCTTTTTGTAAACCACGTGTCAATTCGTCCAACTCAGTAAAACCGGTTGGGACTCCGGTCACATTTTCTGGTGATTCAGATAATTTCTCTAACTCTTCAAAGTTAGTAGCTAGAATTTCTTTGAGATGAGTATAACTTTTAAGACGGGTACGCGCATCAATAGACTGTAGGCGTTCAGTTGCATCCGCGATGAAATCAGAAATATTGTCTGCAGAACCTTCCTGACCACGCTTTGCTACTTCATGAGCCGTGAGGATAATATCACGTAGTTGACCTTTTTCTCTTACAATTTGCGCGTAAAATTCAGCATTTTCGGCAACAGGCGTTTTCTGTGACAACTCATTTAAATAATCAACCCCACCTGTTTGTTCCAGTTGCTGTCTGGACTCCAAACGACTCAGGAGAGTCAGTTCATCAATCGGAACAGGAGGTTCCTGCGAGGCCATTTCCTGCATGGCGGAAAAAATGAGTTGATGCGCCGGTGAAAAGAAATCGTCTGAAGTGAGAATATCCAGGATTTGTAAAAGTACAGAATTCTGGATAATAATTGCTCCCAATACAGCCTGTTCTGCCATCTTATCGTGAGGCAGTAACTCATCAAGATCAGCAGTTTGTGATCGTGTTCTTGATGTCCGACCGGAAACCTTTGAATTTTGGTATTTTTTTTCGGAAGACAGCATTGAAACTACAGATATGGAGAAGGGAATCAAGTATTAGGAGACAGGAAGAAGGATAGAACAACCATCCCCAAACAAAAGGCAAAAGGCCGGAATGTTTTCCGGGCCTTAAGCCTTATGGAGTGGTGCATTAAACCTACTCGATTTCCTCAAGAACTTTGTTTGCTTCAAGTTCTTCGAGTTTTTCGAGTTCTTCCGGGTCTATTTCTGGAGCATCCTCAGTAGCATCTACTTTTGGTTTTTCAACAGTTTGTGTTTCGACAGAGTCACCAATTACCTTGATTTGTAATGTTACAGTAACTGCAGTATGCACACGTACAGAGAATTCATGTGTGCCTACATTACGAATAGCTGTATTCAGCAATATCGCGCGTCGTTCCAGATCAAAGCCATTTTCTTTGAGCAACTCCAACAGATCACGGTTAGTAACAGAACCAAATAATTTTCCTCCAAGACCGGCCTTACGCACGATTTCATATTTAATAGCATTTAGTTTTTCTGCCTGTTCATTGGCAAGTGCGATTTTTCCTGCACGCAACTTTTCGAGATATTGCAGACGGTGACGTAATTCTTTTGAGGCTTTACCTGTTGCCAAAAGTGCCATTCCCTTCGGAACTAGGTAATTTCGACCGTAGCCGGCTTTTACCTCAATTGTGTCACCCAAAGACCCTAAATTAGGGACATCTTCAGTTAGTATTAACTTCACGGTATTTCCTTATAGTGTAAGTAGCTGTTTTGTGATTCGTGCTTAATTTTACGAATTCCAAATTTAAGCTCGATTAGTATTTGTACGTCCCGAAAATCTTCGATCGACAATAACCTGTTGGGGCACATAACCCTTCAAAGGTGAGAGCAACGCCAAGTTGCGAGCACGTCGAATAGCAGTTTTTAATTTCCTCTGATTCTGAGCGCAGACTCCTGAAATCCGGCTTGGAATTATCTTTCCGCCTTCAGTCACATAACTTTTGAGCAACTCAACGTCCTTATAATCAATCCGATCAATTCCGGCTTCTTTAAATGGACAAACTTTCTGTTTACTGCGTAATAAAATACTTGTTGGTATACGTTTACGACGTAAATGAGATCTTTTTCGTTTTTTTAACATAATTAATTTTTCCTAAAGGTTTTGTGTAGTACCGAATATTTTATGAAAGTCAGAGGACATCAAGCATCTACTGCTTCAGTCTTATCTTTCCCTGTATCATCCGTAAGCTCTTCTACTTTATCTTCTGCTTTATTTTCAGATTCAGTTTCAGATTCAGTTTCAGTTTTTTCTACAGTTTCTGCCTTATTTTTTTCAGGCACAGTTTCAGTTTCAGTTTTTGTCTCAGCTTTTTCTACAACTTTTGTTTCATTTTCGGCAGATCTTTCCTGAACTTCCTCTTTTTCTGGAGTTTCTTCTTTAGGAGGTATTAAGTTATGTAAAAATGCTGCATCTGCATCAAGGTCATCTGTTTTCACGATTTGATTACGCAAAACATCATCTGAGTAACCGAATTGACGCTGTAATTCGTCAACTGTTTTTCCACTACCTGTGAAGTACCAAGCGTGATATACACCAAAATCATTGCCTGCAATTTCGTAAGCCAATCGTCTACGTCCCCAAACATATTCATGAATGAGTTTGCCATCAAATTCGGTGAGGGTCTTTTTAATTTTCTTCAGCACAACCGCAAGATCCTCTTCACTAAGAGTCGGGACTGTGATGAAAACGAGTTCATATCCTGTCATTTATATTCCTTTCGGATTATTGAAATGTCAATAAGTCCACCTGAGTGAACAAGGAAAAAGCAAAAGTACATTCCTTTGCTTTAAAGCAATTTGTTGATAAACAAATGCTACACATTGAAACGAAAGTGCATTATGTCACCATCCTGCACCACGTAATCCCGGCCTTCAAGGCGCCATTTTCCAGCTTCCTTGACGGATGACTCAGAACCTAAACGGTCGATATCATCAAAATGAAAGACTTCGGCACGGATAAAGCCTTTCTCAAAATCAGTATGTATTTTGCCTGCAGCTTCCGGAGCGGTTGTACCTTTTCGGATTTCCCAGGCACGCACTTCCTGTTTTCCTGCAGTGAAATAAGTAATCTGATCAAGCATCCCATAACCGGAATGCGTAAGTCGGTCAAGTCCGGAACTGTCTATCCCAAGCTCTTCCATGAATAAATCAGATTCCTCATCTTCCATTTCCGCCAGTTCAGCTTCCACCTGTGCGCAAATGGGAATAACTTCCACACCCTCTTCTGCGGCTAACTTATTCAATTGTTGCAGATGAACTTCCGGATTTTTGAGTCCGTCTTCAGATATATTTGCAATATAAAGATACGGTTTCATGGTTAGCAAATTTAATTCAGCTACCAGAGCCTTATCATCTTCACTGAATTCCATTCTAAGTGCAAATTTACCTTCACCCAAATAATCCCGCAACCGTTCAAAAACAATCATTTGTGCAGCCAAAGAACGGTCACTTTTAAGCTGGCGTGAAAGTCGTTCTATTTTACGTTCCGTCTGCTCCAGATCAGACAAAATCAATTCAGTCTGAATTACCTCTACGTCGCTGACAGGATCTATTTTTCCGTCAACATGCACTACATTTGGATCTTCAAAACAACGTACAACATGCGCCACCGCGTGTACCTGTCGGATATGGCTTAAAAATTTGTTTCCTAAGCCTTCTCCCTGACTGGCACCTTTGACCAGTCCAGCAATATCTACCACCTGAAGTGTCGCAGGCACAATACGGTCAGGAGTTACCAATTCAGTCAGACGAATCATCCTAGGGTCACGCAACTGAACTATTCCAATATTAGGATCAATCGTACAAAAAGGATAGTTCGCAGCTTCTGCCTGTACCTTAGTTAAAGCACTAAACAGAGTGGACTTCCCTATATTTGGCAAACCAACAATTCCAACTTCTAAAGCCATTCTCTTCCGGAAACTTTACGCGTTTTAATTAATTATGTTGAATGTAGTAGAGCCAGTTCCGAAGCAGTAAATGAAGTGTTCTCAAATTTTGAAGTTTCCAAAAAGCTAATCAACTCAGTCAGCACAAGATCAATTGCACTCAAAGCAAATTTTTCTTCAGCTTTCGACCAACGACCCAAAACATGTCCAACCACGTCCCGTTTTCCAGAAGGCCTGCCGATGCCTATTCTGACTCTGCGGAACTGCCTACTCCCTAATGAGTCTATAATGGAGCGAAGACCATTGTGTCCTCCGTGCCCTCCTCCATCTCGAAAACGTGCTTTACCTGGAGGCAGGTCAAGATCATCAGAAATAACTATTATATTCTCAACAGGAATCTTGTAAAAATTAGCGCATTCCGCAACTGCCTTACCACTTCTGTTCATGTAAGTCTGAGGCTTGAGAAAAATACAAGCTTCTCCTTTTAAAGACGTCCGCAGCAACAGGCTTTGAAACTTCTGCTGAAATCCGCTGAGTCTCAACTGTTGAAGAAGTATATCCACTGCCTGAAAACCGACATTGTGAGGCGTTCCTTCGTACTCTTTGCCCGGATTTCCCAAGCCGGCCACAAGCTTCATGCCGCCCTTTCCTTTTTCAGTGCTTGCTCAGGTTTACTCTTCGTTTGCACTCTCTTCTTCTTCAGAATCTGCTGCTGTTTCCTCAGCTTCTTCTCCTTCAACAGTTTCTTCTTCTTCTTTTGTACGTCCAACAATTGAAAGTACCGCATAATTTTCCTCAGTACTATGAGAAACTTTTGCAGGCAATTCAATCTCCAGAATTCTAATTGAATCACCTATTTCCAATTTAGATGAGTCTATTTCAATAAATGCTGGTATATCTGCAGGAAGACAATAAACAGGAATGTCCCTGACTACCATCTGCAGTACACCTCCAGCTTTAACACCTGGTGACTCTCCTGTTATCTCAATTGGTATACGGACAAGCTGCTCCTTGGTTGCGGGAAGTTCCCAAAAATCA
>JACNKY010000169.1 GCA_014381795.1 Pseudomonadota bacterium
GGTATTTTAATGGTAGTTTTAGGTAGATATTATTATGTTCAGTTACAAACTGGTGGCAAAACATAACAATGGCATAAACTCAGAATTTTTTCCGTGCTCCGCACTCCAAAACAAGCTGGTAATGCCAGGATTAGCAATCTTACGCAATCACAAGGAGTGTTATAATGAAACCAAAGGTTTTCGAAGCTCCTAAGCTCGTGCCTATTACGCGAGCGTTAACAATCTTACCCAAACTCAAAGAGTTATTTATGAAAAATTCATTTCGTCTTTATATTCTAATTATGTTCCTCGGAATATTCATTTTGAACGGCTGTAGTCAGGCTGAAGTCCTCACTCCTGTTTCCACACCTTACAATGCGAAAAGCGGTGCAAAGCTGAATTCAAGTAATGTCTCCGTATCCGTTTCGACACCGTATAATGCCGAAGCTATTTTGTCTCAAACCATTCAATTAAAGCCAACTAGCAAAAAAAATATAGCAGATAAAAGCCGCATCTTGCTTAAACATGAAAATTCATATTTGGCGACGAATAATCGCTATGAAATTGAATTAAACGAATCATTATCAACCTACGATGATCTGTTACTCAAAACATTTTATCCTGTCAAAGAGGAATCCGCGTCAGGCTCGCAGTCATGCTATCGCCTGGATTCTGAAAAACACTCTATTTATTCCATTGATTATGATACCGCAACAATGAGGCTTAAAATGCGGAACAATTGGGGTTATGATCGGGATGCTGAGTCGGCTTATCTTTGTTTCAACTTTGACACCGCCAGCCATACGTTGACGGCGGCAAAACGGTATACGTTTAATGACGGAGAGAGCACTTTTGAAGAAGACAAGAATTTTTCGCCATCGTCTGTGTTTTATGATTCTGCACATGCTTACTTTAAATTAAATTCCTCGGGTTCCAAAATTTCTCTCTACGAATCCGGATTTGACTTCAGTGTGCCCAGTGACTTTAATCCGGTTCACTCACAGGGAGTTCCAAACCAAAGAGTGATGTGGGAAAAAAACAGAACTGAAAGTTTCTCAAGGCATCGTTTATCTGGAGACAAAATTCAGAAAGACATTAACTCCATATACCTCCCGCAAGTTCAGGTGGCTGGTAATAATACCGAGACTCGTGCTGCGGCGGAAAAAATGTTGAAGCAAATTACAAGTGACTTGGTGGGTTCTGGCGAATCTTTACGTTATAGCCCTGCAGTATATTTAGCGTTTAGAAACGGATTGCTCAACACAAAACTAAAAGGCTCAACGACCGTCAATGGGGTGATTGAGCAAAATACAGTTCCTTATGTTTTCTTTACGAATGAAATGGATGGTTCCGGTGTACGGCATCCATTCATGGTGCTCACGTCTTATTCAATTACAGATATGCCGAGCAGGTTGTTAGACGTGCCTGCTCCCCCCGGAGACGGCAAAGGTGGTTCTTATCCCGATCAAAATGTGACTCGTGATGCCATACTACAAACCTACTTGATTAAGATTCCGCTAAAAAATTATGGCAACGTAAGTAGTCTGACTGAGAATGAGATGGTAGAAACGCTTGCGTCCGATGCTGGTGAGAGCCATCATGATGTGTATAACCATGCCAGCATCTCCTCCATTGGCGTGGCTGTTGACGGAGTCATGATTTATCCCGTTCTGAACAATATGTTGATCTCGACTCAACGAAAAGCTGAAATAACCAATACCGGTATCCATGTTGGCCGTGGGATGGGCCTGCACTGGCATGCAGATGGACATGGAGCCACAGGTAACGGTTTGAATTTATACAATTTAGCTGATTACGCAGGTAAATCGCATCCTCCGTTAATTGGCTTTGGTTTTGACGGTATTGCCTTATTTGGAAAATACGAAACGGCTTACCATGATATGGATGGAGTGCAAGATTTGCTCGACAGTTTTGGGGGGCACGCTCACGGCAATTACGGTTATCATTACCATGCACATGCTGCTCCGAGCAGTGTGATTGGCGATTCTCGTGATTATACTTTGCACATTCTGATGAAAGGCGCGTGGATCGGCAAAATCAATAATATTCCTGAGTTTTGGAAAGGCGATGCCCCAAATGTTGCTGGACAGCGTAATCGGTATGCGGGTGATCGTTAGCACATTTTATGTTGAGAATATTTAACAGTTGAACCAATAGCAAGAAAGATCAAATGAATCTAAATTTAAAATTTCCCAGCGGAAAATAACAGAAGGAAATAAAAATCATGTAGATTTGTCAAGCAATACGAAATTATACAATGAAGACTAAACAGGACAAAACCATTCAGGCCATCAAGCACAACAGGAGAAAAAAGGATTAGCCTTTGTAGGCCGTCTCCCAAAAATTCTTTGTAACAGACTTGCGACTGGTGATGTTGTTTTTGAAGAGTTGCCTCTGTTTAAAATTCCGACAAAATTTTGACGTTTCGCAGTAACGCCATTGACCACCGTACGCCAGTGAACACAGCGTTATATTTCTGGATTAAATCCAAATGTTAAAAAAAAACTATTAGAGGAAAATAAATGACTGACTTATTCAATGAAAAAGCCAAAGATTGGGATGCTAATGAGATGAGAACAATGCTTTCATCTGCGATTGGATCATCAATATTAGTACATGTTTCTTTGCATGACCAGATGCGGGTGATGGATTTCGGTGCAGGTACAGGGTTGATTACTTCTCAAGTCGCTCCGCTAGTAAAAAAGATAGTTGCAGTAGATATATCCGAAGCTATGTTAAATAAACTTGTCTCCAAACCAGAATTACAGGGTAAAGTTGAAATAGTCTGCCAGGATATTATTCATCAACCCATTGCTGAAAAATTTGACTTAATTATGAGTGCAATGGCTATGCATCACGTAAAAGACACGTCTAAGCTGATTCAAAGATTTTCGGAACATTTAAGTCATGGAGCGTTAATTGCCTTAGCGGATCTCGACAATGAAGACGGAAGTTTCCATCCCAAAGATACAGAAGGTGTCTTTCATTTTGGGTTTGAAAGGAATCCATTGCAAATTATATTAGAAAAACATGGATTCAGAGAAATTAAATTTATAACAGCGCATACCATTAATAAAGAAGGAAAGAAATATCCCATATTTCTAGTAACAGCTACAAAAAATTAATTTATCCTCATTATTATTTTTCAAATCTTATAAAAATAAATAGTATGTCTGTTAATTTTCGCAAAATTCCCCAGGGTATTGAGATGGGACGACCCAGTAGTTTGAATGCACGTACTCAGAAAAAAGATGGAGAAGTTATTTCTACGTATATTGGTGGAAGTAGCGTGATGGTTAGTGAAGGAGTTATTTTTTTTGACTGAATAGCTAACAATTTGTGTAACCATTATTTCTGGGGCAGTGATTGAGGTGTGCCATTTTAGGTATAAATTCCGTGACGGTTTTGAAAATAGTTCCTCTGCAAATGTAGCCGAAAAAGACATTCTCTATCCATTAAGAAAAGACAGTTTCTTGAAACTGGAAATCACTCGTTATGTTTAGAATGGAAAAATTAAAGACAACAAACTGGAAATAATTCTTGTGAGACAATGGCAAACTCAATGTAACCTGCAAAATATACTTTCTAGTTTGCCGGATTTAGCTAACGGAGAATCTTTTTCATTGCTCAACAAGAACGAAACTGTTGCAGTTGAAAGGGGCTAAAAATGGCTTTACCCTGCAAGACAAACTAGCACTAACCGTTGACAAAGTTCTACTTTGCCGAGTACCTTAATTGTTGTGAATTCGCCGGCTTCATTTAATTTGATAAGTCAAAAATTGTATCACAAAACGATGCTGTCACAGGCGTAATAGATTTCATGGAGTATTCAGATGCGAAGCAATAAAGATCAAAGTTTTTCTCCAAACGCAGGCTTGGAATATGCGATAAATTTGCTTCGTCAAGTAACTTTTGATCCTCAACATTTGCCCAGAAAATGTCCTAATTCAGGTCTTGGTGAACTAGAGACCATGGAGCTTCTTGCACCGCATATACTTGGCAGAGCAGCCCGTTTAGATAGAAGTGATGCATTGGCGCACATGGATCCTCCAACGCCCTGGATTACCTGGGTTACAGCACTTTGGAATGCTAGCTTAAATCAAAATTTACTTCACCCTGCAACCTCACCATTTGCGCTTGAGGCAGAGAAGTTGGTAATTGACTGGTTGACTCCTTTCTTTGGCATGCATGGTGGCCATCTTTGTTCAGGTTCAACACTTGCCAATCTGACTTCGCTTTGGGCGGCGAGAGATGCTGCGGGCATAAAAAGGGTGGTTGCTTCAAAAGCTTCTCATCTGAGTATCAAAAAAGCTGCGCGGATACTAGGTTTAACTTATGAAGAAATACCAACCAATTCCAAAGGTCAAATTGATGCAGAACAACTCAATAATATTTCAGATGCCTGTCTGGTACTGACAGCCGGAACAACTGCTACAGGATCAATTGACTCGCTGAAACTGGCAGGACAAGCAAAGTGGACTCATGTTGATGCTGCCTGGGCCGGCCCATTGTGCTTGAGCCCTTCTCATGCGCATTTGCTAGAAGGTATCGAAAAAGCGGACTCTGTCGCAGTTTCTGCACATAAATGGTTTTTTCAACCTAAGGATTCTGCACTGGTCATGTTTCGTGAGCCAAAAAAAGCTAACACTGCAATAAGTTTTGGAGGTGGTTATTTAACTTCGGCTAATATTGGGGTCCAGGGTTCTCGTGGGGCAGCGGCTATCCCATTATTGGCCACCTTGATTGCATGGGGTATAGAAGGTCTTGTTGAACGTATTGACCGTACAATGTCGATGGCAACAAAACTCGCTGAAAAATTGAGTGAAAAAGAAGGGATAGCTCTTTGGGCAATGCCGACAACAGGAGTAACTGTCTTTCGACCACTAACATGCAGGACTGAGGAATTACATAAGCGCTTACCAGAGGGAATGTTTTCAAGCTGTCTGCTTGATGGTGAGACTTGGTTGAGATCTGTTGCCGCAAATCCACTTGCTGATATTGATGAGATTATTTCAACAATTAATGATGAAATAAATTGAAAATGGTATTACATACTCACAAATAGAATAACCGAAAATAACGTAAAGTGCACTGTTGTCAAAAGCAATGTTCATTTTGCTAAGGCATGTTGCGAAAGCAATGCGAGAGTAAATACTCTGGATAGATGTTAATATGTACAAAGCTGAGACTGTTGTTATACTAGATTTTGAAACTACAGGTCTTTCTCCTGATAATGGAGATCGTGCAATTGAGATAGGGGCTGTACGTATTGAAGATGGTGAAATAAAAGCGCATTTCCAAGAGTTAATGAATCCTGGACAGCGTATTAGCCATTTCATTGAAGATTATACAGGGATTACTAATGGGATGTTAAAAGAAGCTCCACCCTGTAAGGAGGTAATGCACAGATTCGCTGACTTTATTAGCGGTTATAATCTTGTTGCACATAATGCTTCATTCGATAAACGTTTTCTTGATGCTGAGTTAGCAAAAATATCCAGGAAATATTCTGGGCAATTCGCCTGTTCAATGTTAGTGGCACGAAGAATTTATCAAGAAGCACCAAATCACAAATTGGGTACTCTAGTGAAGTATGCGAACATTCCGTCTGATGGTGTTTTTCACCGCGCTCTTTACGATTCTGAAATGACAGCAAAACTATGGCTGGCGATGTTGGACTATATTGAAAGGCAGTACAGGATTGATTCAATACCGTTTGCATTAATTCAAAAATTAGCAAGAACTCCTAAAAAAGCTGTTTGCAAATTTCTGGAGCAAAGATAAAAGTCTGATAATACGATTAAGCAGAAAGCAGTAATCTGCTAAAGAAAAATAAAATGTTTACAAACTATTTGCAACAACTGCAGGGTTATTATTTATTTACTTTGGATTAATAATGGGTTTCGATGACTAGCTGTGTCATAAAATTTATACAAACAGAAGCCACAAATTTTAAAAAGAACTTGGTCTTAACTTGGACTTTAGTATAAAATCAGCTCGCCAAATTCGGACAGTTTTGAGTTTGTTGAATCGGCAATGTCAAATGATTAAAGCTGGTCAACTATATTGGCCTTCAGCAGAATTTTAATAAATGAAAAGAGGAGGTAATCTATCATGAAAGTTGCGAAAGAGTTGAAACAGGCACCCTGGAGGTTTTCGATAGGAGACGAAAGTCAGGGCATATTTCGAAAACTTGCTGAAGGTATTTCAACTAGAATATTCAGCGGAAAAAATTTGATGCTCTCAGTAGTAAAGCTTGAACCGAATACTGCGGGCACGGTTCATAGTCATCCGGAGGAGCAGTGGGGAGTTTTACTTGAAGGCGCGTGCGTGCGAATCCAAGGTGATGAAGAGTTGACAATGAAGGAAGGTGATTTCTGGTACACACCATGTGGCGTCTCTCATGGAATTCGTACTGGTGAGACGGGTGCAACTGTGTTAGATGTTTTTAGTCCTCCAAGAAATGAATACAAAAAGCAGGGAGAAGGTTTTAGCTCATCAACATTAAGCAATGAAAAAAGTTAAATAGATTTATGGATATAACAAATTATTTTGCTGAAATGCCGGAAGGGCGCAGCGCAAAGGCGTTGTCCGTTCATAAACTGGTTTTGGATTTATTCCCAAAATCTAAGGTCAGTCTGAAATATAAAATGCCGACTTATGAATCCGAAAATGGTTGGTTTGCAATTGATAATCAAAAGAACTATTGGTCTGTTTATACCTGTAGTCTTGAAAAAATTTCAAAATATCTGACTGCTAACCCTGACGTAAAACATTGAAAAGCTGTATCAATTTTAGAAATAAAGACGATGTGGATCTGGAAACAATGAAAATGGTGGTTCAGCAGGCAATGAATGGCTGAGGTATACTTTGGTTTTAAAGCGTGCTAAAAAGTAGAGTGCAAAACCAAACTCAAATCTACATGATT